>JABCZC010000041.1 GCA_013289875.1 Acidobacteriota bacterium
GGATCATCCGGCGTCACCAGCGGTGGAAATGGGTCAAACAGTGTCAAACACACCCTGGGAGATACGGAGGCCCAGCAATTCACAAACCGCAGCACGCTGCACTCCGCCATGAACGACATCGCCTATGAGACGGGTGGTGAAGCCATCTTCGGATCGAATGATCTGGCAGGCGCGCTGCGCCGCAGCATCGAAGATGGGTCGAACTATTACACCCTCGCTTACCGGCCGCAGAATCACGACTGGGACGGGAAATTCCGGAAGATTGCGGTTGAGATGGCTGACCACGGCTACTCTCTGAGCTATCGTCGAGGCTACTTCGCCTTCGCCGACCAGATCACGACCGAGGACACGGCGCAGGCCCTCAACGTCGCGCTTCAGCCGGGAGCACCCGAATCGACTTTGCTGCTGCTTAAGGGAAAAATCGATCTGCCCGATGCTCAGCAGCCTGACATTCACGTGGAGACTACGGTCGACCCGGCCGCCGTCGACTTCTCCACCGACGCCGCTGGTCACCGCCACGCAAAATTGCTCGTGTTGCTGGTCGCGCTCAGCGACTCTCTCAATCAACCGGAAAACCCGCCGCAAACCTCCGGCGTCATCCGGCTCGATCTTGATCCCGCCACTTACGCCGGCATCCTCAAGGACGGCATCCGCTTCCAGCAGAAGCTCACCCTGAAGCCCGGCCGCTACCGCATGCGCATCGGCGTGACCGATATGAACAACAAACGCCTGGGCACGCTCGACATGCCAGTCGAGATCGGCTCGCCGGCAGCAACCGGGTATTAATCACTGAGCGCGATGCCGCTGCACCATTCGGCAGCAGCCTCGCTTACTGCTTCGCCATATCGAGGTCGATGGTCAGGGGGACGTCGTCGCCCACCATAGAAGGCGGGTACTTCGTCGCAATGCCGAAGTCTGTTCGTTTGACCGTTGTCGTGGCCGAGAAGCCGCAATGCGGCTTTTTATCCATCCCTGTGACTGGACCCCTGGGACCTTGCACCTGCAGGACCACTGGCTTGGTAACCCCATGTAGCGTCAGATTGCCTGAGACCGTCAGGCCGCCGCTGATCTTGCTGACGCTCGTGCTTGTGAAAGTGGCAGTTGGGAACTGCGCGACATCGAAGAAATGGTCGCTCTTCAGATCTGCGTCGCGGGGCGCAACGCCGGTGTCCACAGTCGTCGTATCGATCGTCACGTTGACAGTGGACTTTGTGATATCGCCTTCGTTCCAGACGATCGAGCCGCCGATATTCCCGAAGTGGCCGCGAACCTGCGAAAGGCTCATGTGCAATATGGAAAAATCGACTCCGCTATGTGCTTTGTCCGGGACCCAGGTGGAGGTCTGTGCAAGCGCCGATGATGTCGCAAGCGCCACGATGCCGAGAAATAAAGCCATGCGTCTGATCATTCAAAAGATCCTCTGTTCAATGGGTCTTTGAAACCGGCGTGCAGCGAGCACCGAATCCTTCATGGATCGGAACAACAGCCCGTCTCCCCCTTATACACCCTGCTGAGTGTCGCCTGTCTCCCATGCGGCGTGCCTCGGCAGGTCATTGATTACAAAGTTGTAATTTGCACGAACTATGCCGGTGACGAGATTGAAGAAAAAGCCTGACTCTGATAATTTTTTGCTCAGTGAATTTCAACAGCTGGTCTCAACATGGCTTGTGCTGCCCATCTTTTGTGCGTCGGCCGGGATGAGTTGTTGCTTCGGACGCGGAGCATGGTTCTGCAAAGCTGCTTTCTGGTAGAGACGGCTTCCAGCCTCGCGGAGGTGGATAGCGCGGTTTCCAGGCGGCGATTCGATCTCGTGATTTTATGTCGCTCTCTTCGATCCGATGAGCATGACGCTATCACTGAACTGGTGCGCTACTATTGGCCAAACACAAAATTTCTTCGCCTGAGCGCCCTCGGCGATGATCCTGGGGGTGGCTCCGGGCCTGCACTGCTCGCAAAGCTCTGTGCCACATATGGCTGTGAGATAGCTTCGCAAGAACCAGATGGTAATGTTGTGAAGCTGTCTACGTTTACCCGCTGAAGATCACAGAGTATACCTGCTTGAGTATCGTCTCGCGAGAGTGAGTGCGCGCGCGAGCGGATCGACCCGGCCAGCGAGTATCATTCCATCCACATGGCTTTTGCTCTTGACCAACTCGACCACCTCGTTCTCACCGTAGCCAATATTGACGCCGCTATCGACTTCTATACCGAAGTCCTGGGCATGGACCCGGTCACTCTCGACGGCCGCAAGTCCCTCACCTTCGGCACGCAGACGATCAAGCTGCACCAGCGCGGCCACGAGTCCAGCCCCCATGCGGCGCACCCGATGGCAGGCTCCGCCGACCTTTGCTTCGTCACCAGCACACCTCTCGACGAAGTCATCCGTTACGTCACCGATTTGCGAGTGCACATCGAAGCCGGCCCCATCGAGCGCAACGGAGCCATGGGCAAAATCCGCTCCGTTTATTTCCGCGATCCCGATCGCAACTTGATCGAAATCGCCAATTATCTCTGAGCCGCAATGAGACGCAGGTAAAATCGAGCCATGCCAGAGAACGCCTCGCTCACCGTAACCGACCGCGCCAAAAAAATCCGTCTTTTTCTCATGGACGTCGATGGCACCCTCACCGACGGCGGCGTCTGCCTGATTTCGCTGCCCAACGACGGAGGCATCGCCGAGATGAAGGTCTTCGATGCGCACGACGGTCAGGGCCTGAGCCTTGCGCACACCATGGGCATCAGGACCGGATTCATCACCGGCCGCAAGTCGCCTGCCGTCAGGCGCCGTGCCGAAGAGCTGCATGTGGAGTTCGTCTACCTCGGCCAGGCCACCAAGATGGCCGCTTACGAGGAGTGTATGCAAAAGGCCGGAGTCACCGAGGACGAGGTCGCCTATCTGGGTGATGATCTTCCCGACATGCCCCTCGCGCGCAGGTCCGGCCTGGCTGTCGCTGTCAATGACGCTGCCTTCGAGCTCAAAGCCGTCTGCCATTACATCACCCAGGCCCGCGGCGGCAAAGGAGCGGCCCGCGAAGTCATCGAGCTTATCCTCAAATCTCAGGGCCGATGGGAAGAAGCGGTTCCCAAGGCGCTGGCGTAACCGTGGGGATCGCCGACCGCAGAAAGTAGAACCATGACTCAGGAGAGCGGAACCGGGAAAGTGGAGCGGCTGCTGACGATATGCAGGCATCTGGAACCCGTTCCAACCGCGGTGGCGCATCCATGCGAGGCCTCTGCGCTCTCCGGCGCGATCGAGGCGGCGCACCAGGGACTCATTGTGCCTATCCTGGTTGGCCCACGCGCAAAGATCGAGGCAACGGCCAAATCCGCCCAGGTTGACCTCAGCGGCTTTGAAATCGTTGACGTTCCGCACAGCAACGCGGCGGCTGCCAAGGCGGTCGAACTGGTGCGCGAAGCCCGGGCAGAGCTACTCATGAAGGGCAGCCTGCACACCGACGAATTGATCGCCGCCGTCGTTGCCCGTGATGGCGGCCTGCGCACCGGCCGCCGGATCAGCCACATTTTTATTATGGACGTCCCGGCCTACCACAAGGTTCTGTTTGTCACGGACGGGGCCATCAACATCGCGCCGACGTTGGAAGACAAGGTGGACATTTGTCAAAACGCGATCGATCTGCTTGCCTCACTCCATATCGACAAACCTAAGGTCGCAATTCTTGCCGCGGTCGAATTTGTCACCTCCAAGATGCCCTCCACCATCGATGCAGCCGCCCTTTGCAAAATGGCCGAGCGGGGACAGATCGCCGGCGGCATCCTGGACGGGCCGCTCGCGTTCGACAATGCCATCAGCAAGGAGGCTGCGGAAACCAAAGGCATCCGCTCCGCGGTCGCGGGCGATCCCGACATCCTTCTCGCTCCGGATCTCGAAGCTGGAAACATCCTCGCCAAGCAACTCGCCTTTCTGGCCAACGCCGACAGCGCCGGGCTGGTCATGGGGGCCCGGGTACCGATCATTCTCACCAGCCGCGCCGATAGCGTGCGCTCTCGCATTGCCAGTTGCGCCGTCGCTATGCTAGAGGCTCATGCGCAGCGCAGGAAAGCGGCAAGGCATCTGTCGGGATAATTCGACCCGGGAAAGATATTTCGCCCTGCGTCGCAAATCAAACATGCTTGCGATTGCTGGTTCAACCTTATCCAACAGCAGAAGAAATGCCAGCCCGATTGTCCAGGTTGCGCAGAGAGAGATACTAGCCTAGAATCGCCAAGCTATTGAGTTCCGGCAAAGGATGTCCGTTATGAACTCCAGGACCAAAACGCTGACTATGGCAGCTCAGCGTCTACTTGTTGTGATCTGCGTGGTTGCACTTCTACCCGGAGACACTCTTGCGGATATGTCGCCGGTTCAGGCAGGGCAGACGCCTGCGGCAGCAAATACTGCGGCCACGATTCCGCCTGACCAATTGGATTCACTCGTGGCGCCGATCGCCCTCTATCCCGACCCGTTGCTCGCCCAGGTTCTGGCAGCTTCTACGTATCCTCTCGAAATCATCCAGCTCCAGCAGTGGCTCACCAAAAATCCAGGGCTGAAAGACAAGGCGCTCGTCGACGCTGTGGAGAAGCAGCCTTGGGACCCAAGTGTCCAGGCCATGGCCGCGCTTCCTGATGTGGTGAAACGACTGGCGGACGACATCCAGTGGACGACGGACCTCGGCAATGCGTTTCTAGCGCAGGAAAGCGACGTGATGAAAGCGGTCCAGCGTATGCGTAAGAAGGCCGAGGGCACGGGTAATTTGAAGTCGAGTGAACAGCAAAAGGTGGAGACCAAGGTTGTCGATAGCCAGAGCGTAATCGTTATAGAACAGGCGAATCCGCAAGTCGTGTACGTGCCCTCCTACAATCCCACGGTGGTTTACGGGCCTCCTGCTTATCCATATCCACCTATCTACTATCCGCCGCCGGGATATTACGCCGCCGGTATGGCGATCTCTTTTGGCGTGGGTCTGGCAATGGGAGCGGCGTGGGGTGGCGGCTGGGGCTGGGGATGCGGCTGGGGAGGCAACAACAACATCACCATCAACAACAATAATAATTTCAACCGCAACACCAATATCAACGGCGGAAACAGGAACAACATTAACGGCGGAAATCGCCCGTCGCAGCTGCCTTCAGGTGGACGCGGTAACGGCACGTGGCAGCATAATCCGCAGCACCGGGGCGGGGCGCCGTATGGAGATCGGGGAACGGCAGACCGTTTTGGCGGCTCGGCTCGTGGCGACTCACTGGCCAACCGGCAGGCAGGCGCACGGAATCAGGTCGGGCGTCAGGGTGGAAATCTGGGCAGTAATAATCGCGGCGGAGTTGGTGGTGCAGGCGGAGCTGGTAACCGCGGAGGCGTTGGTGGTGCTGGCGGGGTTGGTGGTGCAGGCGGAGCCGGTAACCGCGGAGGGGTTGGTGGTGCTGGCGGGGTTGGCGGCGCGGGGAACCGCGGCGGCGCAGGCGGAGCGAACAGCATTGGCGGCAGGAATCTCGGGAACAGCAACGCCGGGAACCGCGGCGCATTCGGTGGCGGAAGCGGAGGATTCAATGGAGCCAGCACCCGACAGAACAGCAGCCGGGGCGCTTCGAGCATGGGATCGCGCGGCGGCGGCGGGGCGAGCCGGGGCGGCGGTGGTGGACGGCGCAGGTGACGGGATGAAAGACGACCAGAGGAGCATGACGATGAAGCCAACAGCTCAGAAGAAAGTCTACGGATTGACCCTGCTTGCGGGAGTTATCGCCTGGACGTCTATGTCGATGCCTGTCGTTCTCGCGCAGGAGGCTCCGGCACAAGGAACAGCGGCAGCGCCTGCAATGACGGCAACGCCGGCCAAATCCGCATCGCCATCCGGCGGAGCAGAGTTGTTCGACAGCCCGCAAGCGGCGGGGGATGCCGTTCTAAAGGCGGCTAGCGATTACGATACGGATGCGCTGGCGAAGATCTTCGGACCTGACGGGAAAGAGGTCTACGCTACCGGCGACGCCGTCCAGGACAAGAACCGCGCCGAAGAGTTTGTCGCTGAGGCAAAGGAAAAGATGGAGATATCTGTCGATCCGAAGACCGGAAGGCGCGCAATTGTGATCGTGGGTAAAGAGGACTGGCCGATGCCGGTGCCTCTGGCGAAGACAGGAAGCAAATGGTATTTCGACACCAAGGCCGGCATGCGGGAGTTGTTGTATCGGCGGATCGGCTCCAATGAACTGGATGCTATTGAAATCTGCCGCGGCTACGTGGACGCACAGGAGGAGTACGCGTTGAAGCCGCGCGTGGGTTACAACGTGAACCAGTATGCGCAGCGCATCGTCAGTACTCCCGGGACGCAGGATGGCCTGGCGTGGAAGAATGCGGACGGGACGTGGGGCGGCCCGATCGGCGAAAACATTGCCAACGCGATCCTTGAAGGCTATTCGAGCCGCGAGCAACCGTATCATGGGTACTTCTTCAAGGTCCTCAAAGGGCAGGGGCCTGACGCTCCGCTGGGACGGCTCAATTATGTAATCAAAGGCGTCATGATCGGAGGCTTTGGACTGGTCGCGGCGCCGGCGCAATATCGTGTGACGGGAGTGAAGACATTTATCGTCAGCAACGATGGCGTTGTCTACCAGAAGGATTTTGGTCCCACGACCCTCGACGATTTCAAGAAGATGGAACTCTTCAACCCCGATAAATCCTGGACCCCGGTTCCAGATGAATAAATGATTCCTTCGGCTTTCTCGAATACGGCAACTGCTCTCGCAACTCCGCTGCTTCTTCGCTAGCGACCTGGCAGATACCTCCGCCACTCCTCGCTCTCAGCGATTTGTTTGAGCCGCCCAAAGCGTCTCTTCATCAGCCCGCGAATATCTCGCACCAACACCGATTGGCCGATCAGGTCTCCTGCTCTTCCCCACGGCATCGTGAAACGCACTTCATCCCGAAGCAGCACGCTGCCGTCGCCTCGGTCGCTGAAGTTGTGGCCATGCTCGAACGAGGCGAATCACCCGGCAATCATGCGATCACGGAAAAACACCGGCAGCTCGAACTGCTCAATGAGGCTCTCGTGAAACTGGGGCAAACCCAGCCGCCATCCCTCCCATCGCACCGTGTCGCCGCCGGTCACGAAGCCTGACATACGCCCGCTGATCGGCATTCTCAATTCCTGGGCAACGATTTCCACGCTGGTTGAAAGTAGGAAGCAGCGCTCGATCGGCGCATGCACGACGATCTCGTCTCGCACGACAAATTCCCGGGCCGTCAATCGATGCTACAGACCCAATGTTTGTTATAGGCGTTGATTCTCGGCTTCCCTTATTGGCCCTCAGCAGTCGCAGAGCTCCGGCTGATGCGCAACGCGTGTGCTTTTCCGCCCCTCTGGTAACGATGACGAGTGCGGTACACATAGTGGCCGATCAGCCAGCCCGCAGCGCCTCCGACCAGAACATCGGATGGAAAATGCTGTTGGCCAAGCACCCTCGTTACGCTGACGCCGGTGGCCGCGGTATACACGGCAATCTGAGTCCACAGCGCCGGGTATTCTCCGGCGATCACCGCTGCCGTCGCCCATGCGAGAGTGCTGTGAGCCGAAGGAAACGAGGAATTGGGTCCTGCGCTGCCCTGGAAGAAATGTCCCTGGGCATTGTCAACGTCGGGCCTCTCGCGCCAGAAGATCAGCTTCATGCCCTGTTCCACGATGGCTGCGTCCACGACCGCCTCTCCTCCGAGAATGCCGGCTTCGTGCGCCTGAGCGGCCTCATGGAAATCGCCTAAATACAGCGCCGCCGGGACAAAAAGAATCCCGCCCAGCAGCCCGTTCGACCAATTTGTATTGGTCTGGTTGAAGCCGGGATTATGCGAAACGACCGAGGACATCGTGTGGTGGTCGGTGGCAATCGCAGCTCCGGTAGCCCCGGCAAGAGGAACGAGCCACACCAGGTCATTTGTACGAATGCGCACCGGGCTGGTCCAGATCGCCGCCTGGTCCTTCAGGATATGGAGGGGCGTATTGCCCAGCGTCACGGCATTATGGTCTTCGTCTGCCTGATTGTCGGGGTGGACATGGGGAGCATCGGGCAAGGACGTAGTTGAGCTCTCGGACGGCTGGACATCCGGCCGTTGACCTGCCGCGGGAACACAACAGCTCAGCATCAGAATGCAAGGGAGGAGCAGGCCGACCAGTCCGGTAGCCGAAAAATCGAAGTTCATCTTCCCGTGGAACATTTTTGTCATGCGTCCGGGTCTCTCCACTTGCCCCGGCCGCCAGAATCGACAGACCTGTGTGTCTCGGAAAGGTCAAAGAGTGTCAGACGGGGGTATCCTTATCCCCCATATTAGCCTGCGACTCGTCATTCCTTCATGAACTCTTGGTAATCCGCTGCCAGTCTGTCCCGCTAAGCTAACGGCTCGCAGCTTCGGCTACGCGCCGCTCTGCCTTCGGTTTCGCTCCCGCGCGGCACGCCGCAGGTACATTCGTCATTTGTTTTGCGAAGACGCGGTAGCTCACGGTTCCCGGCTGCAGCGTAGACCAGTAGCTGTAATGCGATAGCAGCGGCCGGTTCAACGCAAAGAGCTGGTTATCGAGAATCTTCACCCCGCAAGTCAGATTGTTCTTCGGCTGCAGAATCGTCCTCGCCGGATCCTTCAGCGGGAGCGCCTTGTCCTTTTCCCAATCGAAGTCGCAGCCGTATCGGTCGGCGTCCATGTACGCCAATTGCAGCAAACCCTGCTGGCGGACTGTGCGCCTGGTGACCGTGTCCACCTTGGCCACTTCGGGTTCGGTGTGACGCACCGTTGTCGTCGGCTTCAAGCCCGCTTCCGCGCCCGCCAGCGCCTGAAAGAAATAAGCCCAGAAAGCGCGCTGGTCCGCCTCACTCATCGTGGCGAAGCGAGGACAAAAGGGCCTCGCATCCCGCGCCGCTTTAGCCGATAGCATCTCCTGCGGCAGAGCTTCCTCGACGATCTTGTCCCAATCCGGATTCCAGCTCGGGCTCCCCAGCTCTTCCTTCTTCTCCGCAAGCGGCGTAGGCGGCGCGGGCTTCATCTGGGGCGCAGGCTTCACCTCCGAAGCCGGAGCCGCCTTCTGACCTCTTCCGCAAGCGGTGAGTGACAGAACCATACAGAGTGCTAGTCCGCCCGCTCTTAAATTTGTAACTGTCATAGTCCATTTGCTGAGATGCGGCTTTCCGGATTTCGGCAAGCGAATTCGTCAACAAAACCCAAATCACCCGCGCCACTTACCCGCAATAAATTTCATTTTTTCTTGACTTCGACATCACCCCTATAAACGGCGGCATCCCAATACATGTGAGGGTACAAATCGATGGACACAAGAATTCTGGTTCCCGTAATCATTGGCCTCGTCCTGTTGATCGTCATCGTCGCGCTTCTTGTCATTCGCAAGCGCAAGAGCGACCAGCTCAAACAACATTTCGGCCCTGAATATGACCGCGTAGTACAGCAGCACGGAGGATCCCGCCGCGCCGAAGCCATTCTTGCGGAGAGGGAAAAGCGAGTGGAAAAGTTTTCCATTCGAGCTTTGCCCGCTGGAGAGCGCGACCGGTACGCAGAAGAGTGGGCCAACGTACAAAAGCGTTTCGTCGACGATCCTGCGCTGGCCGTCACCGAAGCCGACGCGCTGGTGACCAGGGTGATGTCCACAAGGGGCTACCCCATGGGCGACTTTGAACAGAGAGCCGCGGACATCTCCGTGAACTACCCCGCAGTAGTACAGAATTATCGAGCCGCCAGGGTCATCGTCGTTCGTCAGGCCCAAGGACAATCCACAACCGAAGACCTGCGGCAGGCGATGGTCTACTACAGGTCGTTGTTCGACGAACTACTCGCTTCCACCAATCCTCAGAAAATAGGAGTCATACATGAACGAGCTTCGTAACGACGCAAACCTGACAACTGCTGACATCGCTCATCCGCAACGATACGAAGAAGGCTACAACGAAAGCCAGGTAGCCGTAATGGACCAGGGCGATACCGGTACCGGGCAGATCATCGCGGGTTCCAAAAAAGTCGCGGGTTCCCAAAAAACAGAGACCTCCGCTGCTCCCTTATTCCCCGACAATGAATTGCAGAATTTTCGCACGCGCTGGGACCAGGTTCAGACCTCGTTCGTCGACGAACCCCGGCACGCCGTGGAACAGGCCGACAGCCTGGTGGCCAACGTGGTCACGCGCATCGCCGAGCAATTTTCCGCGGAGCGGGAGCAACTCGAAAAGCAGTGGGGCCGCGGCGACGACGTCTCCACGGAGGATCTGCGCCAGGCCTTGAGGCGCTATCGATCCTTCTTTGATCGGCTGCTTACCTTCTAACCCAAGCTGGTTGTAAGTCAAAAATATGAATATGGGCGCCCTATCCCACGAAGGGCGCCCTGCCTTGCCCAAATTGAGTCTCCCAAAAAGTCTTCCGGCGATGCCCTGCTTGTGGAAGACTGTGCTGCGTAGGAGACACTCATGCGAACCCTGCGCATCCTGACCGGAGTCGCTGCACTTATCACAGCGCTCGTTTTCGCCCATCACATTCTGTTCCAGGATTATCTCGCTGCGGACCAACAGATGCTGCAAAGCCCCATCTACTGGGCCTTCATGGTCTTCGCCGTGAGTGTGGTTGTCCTCGCAGTGATCGGAGTCTGCCTGCTGCTTAAACCAGCCCGAAACAACTGATATCTACGACCGGCGCCCAGCCTGTTGTATCCTTACTCCGAATTCCAGAACGGCTGGCTCCCACCCATGTCTGACTCGCACCGTGTTGATCGGACGCACGCTCCTCAACGCGCTCCATGGCGAGACAAGTGGAGCGAGGTGATTTTTGGCCACGAGACGCGCGCCGGCAGATTCTATGACGTCGTCCTTCTCACGGTGATCCTTCTCAGCGTCCTCACTGTGCTTCTCGAAAGCGTGCGTTCCGTCGACCAGGCGTATGGATTCGATCTCCGGGTCGCGGAGTGGATATTCACCTCTCTGTTCACCATCGAATATGTTGCCCGTCTCATCTGCGCGAGGAATGCAAAGCACTATGCCCTAAGCTTCTTCGGCATCGTGGACCTGCTCGCCTTCGCGCCCATTTACCTGAGTCTTTTCTTCAGGGCGGCGCACTCTTTCACGGTGGTGCGTTCTCTTCGTCTGCTCCGCGTCTTCCGCATTTTGAAGTTGACCGAATACATCGGCGAGGCCGCAGTTCTGCGGGTAGCCCTTCAGGAGAGCATTCGCAAGATTGTCGTCTTTCTTTTCGCCGTGCTTGCCATCGTCATCATTGTCGGCGCAATGATGTACCAGATCGAGGGAGAGGCGAACGGTTTTACCAGCATTCCCACCGCCATGTACTGGGCCATCGTGACGGTGACGACCGTCGGCTACGGAGACATCTCCCCTCACACCGTCCTCGGACGCATCCTGGCCTCAATGCTAATGATCGTGGGCTATGGAATCATCGCGGTACCGACCGGGATCGTAACCTTTGAGTTTGCCAGAGCATCGGCGGCCGGGCCCGTCCGGGTCTGCTCAGCGTGCGGGTTGCGACCCCATGACAAGGATGCAGTTTTCTGCAAGCGCTGCGGCACAAGGCTCTAAAAATCGTATCTGCGACCTCGGAGTAACGTCTCTGGGATAAAATTCTCCCGTCTTGACTTCCTCTCCTTTCACTCTGTCGATGATCTCTGCTGATTCACATGATGCCGCGCTATTCACCGAGATTGGCGCCGCCATTATCGTGCTCGCATTGCTTGCCCGGCTCGCCAGCCGCTGGGGATTCTCCGCCATTCCGTTCTATCTTCTGCTCGGGCTCGCCTTCGGCAACGGAGGTTTGCGACCACTTCCCCTGAGCCAGCATTTCATCGGAACAGGCGCAGAGATCGGCGTGCTCCTGCTGCTCTTTATGCTCGGCCTGGAATGCAACGGAGAGGAGCTGATGTCCAACCTCCGGCTCGGTCTGCCCGCGGGCGGAGCGGACTTCCTGCTGAATTTCACTCCGGGACTTGTGCTGGGGCTGCTGCTCAGATGGAAGCCGATCGCGGCGGTCCTGCTCGGCGGCATTACCTATATCTCCTCTTCCGGGGTGATTGCCAAAGTGCTCTCGGAGCTGAAGCGCATCGACAATCCCGAGACGCCGACGATACTCTCCGTTCTTATCATCGAAGACTTGGCCATGGCCGTATACCTGCCGCTGGTTGGCGTGTCTCTGCTGGGCGGAGGCCCGGTGAAAGTCGCAACATCGGTCAGCATTGCCGTCGCGGTTGTCATCCTCGTGCTGTTTCTCGCGTTGAAGTTCGGGCGTCAGCTCAACAGGTTCGTTTCGCATCAATCCGAGGAGATCATCCTGCTGAGTACATTCGGACTCGTACTCCTGGTCGCCGGATTGGCCGCGCGTTTCCAGGTCTCTGCGGAGATCGGCGCATTCCTTGTGGGCATCGCGCTTTCCGGTCCCGCCGCTGAGCAGTCCCACAAGCTTCTCTCGCCTCTGCGCGACCTCTTCGCCGCAATCTTCTTCTTCTTCTTCGGATTGCAGATCGATCCCGCCACTCTGCCTCCTGCGCTGCCTCTCGCCGTCGGACTTGGCCTGGTCACGGCTCTCACCAAAGTGCTGACAGGCTACTGGGCCGCAAAGCGGGCGGGCGTTGACCGGAGCGGAAGCTTCCGCGCCGGGATGACGCTGGTTGCGCGCGGAGAATTCTCCATCGTGATCGCCGGCCTTGGGGCGGGCATCGAACCCGCGCTTGGACCGCTCGCTGCCGCGTACGTGCTCTTCCTCGCGATCGTCGGTCCGATGCTGGCGCGTTTCGCGAAGTGATTCAGCCGGTCGTCACTGCGAAGTCCGCCGCTTCCCATGCCGCAATGCCGCCCGCCAGCTCAATCAGATTGGTAATGCCATGTTGATTGAGGATGCTGGCGGCGATCGAAGACCGGTAGCCGCCCGCGCAATGAACCGCGATTCTGCGGTTGCGCGGCACCTCGTCGATGCGCTCCTGCAATTGCGTAAGGGGAAGGTTAATGCTGTCGCCGAGATGTTTCGTGCTCCATTCCCGAGGCGTACGGATATCGACGACCAACGGGGGATTTGGCGAAGCTAGTTCTTCCGCCAGCATCGGGGCGCTGACCCGTTCGGTAGACCAGACCAGATCCAGCCGTTGCGCGAGCGCTTCCATACCATCCCGCAAATAACCCTTCACGTGATCGAAGCCAATCCTTCCGAGACGTAAGGCGGCCTCTTGCTCGCGTCCCGGCTCGGCAATGATCACAATGGGCCGAGTGGAGTTCAGCAGGGTACCTGCCCATGTCGCGTACTGGCCGCCAAGCCCGATATTGATGCTGCCGGCGATGTGTCCCTTGGCATACTCCGCCGCATCGCGGACATCCAGAATCTGAGCGCCGGCGTCCCCCAACTTCAGAACTTCCTCCAGCTCCACCGGCCGCAGAACCTGTTCCAGAGTCTTCTCCAGCGTGGCGCGCTCGCGAGTGTTCAGGACCGCGTCGTACGTGAAGTATGCAGGGGCATGCGGCTGATCCGCCGTCACCAGGCGGATGAATTCCTCTTTCGACATGGGTTGCAGCGCGTAGTTGAAGCGCCGCTGCTCTCCAAGAGTCGAAACCGTGTCCGAGGACAGATTCTTCCCACACAGAGAGCCCGCGCCATGCGCCGGATAAACCAGCGTCTCATCTGGAAGCGTCATCAGCTTGCTGTGCAGCGAGTCATACAGATGACCGCCAAGTTCCTGGGCCGTCCAGCCGAGAGAGGCACGCAGATCGGGCCGGCCCACGTCGCCGATGAACAGCGTGTCTCCAGTCAGAACGGCATACGGTTTCTCCGCGTCTTTCTTGAGGTCGAACACCAGGATGGAAATCGATTCGATCGTATGCCCCGAAGTCTCAAGAATCTGGAGACGCAGTCCCGGAAACTCGAGCGTGCTGCCGTCCTTCATCAGCACGAATTGGTACTCAGCCTGGGCCCGCGCCCCCAGCCGGATATCCGCTCCGCAGCGGTCGCGCAGCTCAAGGTGCCCGGCGATGAAATCGGCATGAAAGTGCGTCAGAAAAACGTGCCGGATTTGCACTTCCAGCTGTGCAGCATCGGCGAGGTACTGCTGAATGTCCCGTTGCGGGTCGACTACGATTGCAGATCCGCTGGTTTCGTCGGCGATCAGGTAGGACGCATGGGCAAGACAGCCCAGATAATACTGCTTGAGGAACATGTCCCAATCTTAAAGCACCGCGGCGAGACGAAAGCCCTTGCGGGGATCTCGAACCAGGCCTTCCACCATGCGATTAGTATTTCTCCCATGCGAATCCTGCCCGTTCTGTGCGGCGCGGCCATTCTCTTTGCGACAGCCGCCTTCACACACCTTCTGATCCACTATTTTGAGCATGCTTCTGCGCAGAGCCTGCACAGCCCGGGATTCCTGGCAGGCATGGCCGTCGGAGTCGTTGTTGCCGTACTGTCTTTTACCGGAGCCGTTCTGCTGATGCGGCGTGGCCGCTGATTCCTGGAGCAGGATCAGTGACCAATTCGGCTGAGCGCCTCCCGAATAGGTTCCGGGGAAATCTTCATCACTCCGCTGAAAGGCGTGTACATCTCCATGATGAGGAAGATTGCAGCCGAAACTGCCAGCGCGCAGACAATGAGGGTGCCCACTACGGTGGGGTTGGTAGGAGCAAATAGACCAAAGCTCACGAAGATGACCACCAGCCAGGAGACCAGGACTACGAGCAGGGGAATCGACATAGTCGTCTCCTGCGCCTCGACAAACATGAGATAGCGAGTATGTTGCAGGCTAACGGCCAGCGAAATGATTTGGGCTTTGTCGGTAGTCTGCCTATCATTTTTCGGCGTCAGCGATTGCAACTCGTTGAAAAAGTCCTGAGAGCTTTCCCTCGGTCTGAGCTCCGACTGCGCGGAAGCCTGTCCCGGCCAGATGCCGTCAATACCTTGCTGCACAAGATCCCGCAGCCGTGCACGGTCGCCCGCGGCCTCCGGTCCATATGCCGACAGTAAGGGGTCGAGGGAGAGAACTTCGGAGGCCATCACCGCCACCTCATTCTTCCGGGCATCGTAGGAGGCCTTTGCCGTGGAGACGAGCATCCCGAGAACCAGCGCGGTCATGGTCACAATGAGTGCGGTCGCCAGCCTCACGACATCTTTTGAGTCCGAGTCCAGATGAGTCTGGGGCAGAAATCGCCGCATAATCATGCCAACAAGCGCCCCCGAGAAAACGCATACGAAGACAACCAGGCTCATCAGGATTGAATTCATGCGCCCAGTATCTCCTTAGCTTGCTGGTTCAGTTTCGACCCGCCTCTGAACCCCAGGCAACTGCAAAAGTGCTAGTTACGTTATAGAAAAAAGCGAGGAATCGGCATGATCGCGGGCGCCGAACGCTATTTTGGTTGGACAGGCTTTGGCTGAATGAGCGGAAATTGCGCAGCCAGCTGTACGTCGATCACCATTTGTGTTCTGCGCTCCACCTGCTCGTACAGCGCCGCTTTCTTCGCCGGCAGGACATTGCGGAAGTTGGGCCAGTACTTCTGTCGTAGAGCCGCTACCTCCGCATCCAGCTTCAACACCCGTCCGGCCCAGTCTTCGGCCTGCGCATCGGTCATGGTGTCGTAACTCTGCGCATAGTCCTTGATCAGCGCGTATTTGTCGTTATTGATATGCACCAGCTCGGCGGTGTACTGATCGAACACCGGCCAGAATGCCTTTGCTTCGGCATCGGTGAGCGGCACATTAGTGGCGATGATCTGCCGCTTCTGGTAGCGGATATCCTTCCGCAACATATCGATGTCTTGGTCGGGGTTGTCCTGCGACGACTGGCTCGCGCTCGCCTGAGGGGCCTTATCTTGCGCAACCGCTGCGCCGTGGCTAAACAAGACCGCTCCGCTCAATGCCAACACTGCAAGTAAAGGATTCTTCATTTCGCAGCTCCCTCTTTGCTATTGACCTGGCCTACTTGACCCACGCCCGCAACCGCGGAATCCATGGGCGAACATTCCTGCAATACTCTTCATAGTCTGCGCCGAACTTCCTGCGCAGCGTTGGCTGTTCATAAAGCATCACAAACAGAGCCACTCCCAGCACCGCCGCGCACGCAATTGCGATCACAACCATGTTGGCCCGTCCGAAGATCACCCACAGCCCAGCCCAGCCCACGAAGAACCCAAGATACATGGGGTTGCGCACATATCGATAGGGCCCCACCACCACTAGCCTCTGCGGAGGAGCCATCGGCGCCGGCGTCCCGTGCCCCGTCTGCCCAAAGTCCCAGATACACCGCAGTGCCACTGCAAATCCCAGCACCGAAGGCACCGCCGCCAGCCACCGCCATCGCGCCGCACCCGCCGTATCCACTTGAAAGCCCAGCCACGGCGGCAGCAACCAGAACCACAGCGCAAGAAACGCCGCACCAACTACCAGCGACGCGATCGTCGTCCCCCAATGCACGCCGCTGTCCGGATCTCCCAGAACTCCCGTGTGTCCACTCGTCATCGGCGCCTCCACATAAGCGCTTACTGACACCGAAGTATGCGCCTGCGTTCGAATCCAGCGCAATCGAACGCCTCTTTTGCTGTTTCGTATGGTATGAAGATGTTTTGCGGCGCCCTCAAGCGGCCCACTGAAAGAAGCAGCACTTGAGAATCAGGGGTGATTATAAGCAAGGTTGTCGAACCGCAGCTCCTGCCCGTTCGCAAGGGTAAGGATCACTTTGGAGCTTGCATCATGCCAGCCCGTTCTTACGCGGCGTAGCTCCCTGGCCTTGATCGTGTAGGACACTTCGCGAGTCTCGGACGAGTCAATCGTCAGGGTCGCGTCACGATCGCCTCCGTTGTACACATCCACGCCTGCAAAGATACGCGGCGCATAAAAGCTGAATTCGGCCTGCTTGGCTTTTGTATCGGACAGCACAAGCGTAAAGGTACCGAACTTTCCCGACGGTGTGCCGATCTCCCACTCTCCATGGCCCCAGTCAACAACGCCCGAAGGATACTGGCCAATCAAAAGCGTTCCGGCAGGGAATTGCGGATCGTCGAAGGTAATGAACGAAGGCGGCGACTGATCGCTCTTTCCCTGAATGTCTACATCCCGGGAACTGGTGTGGCGAATCGAAAGCGTGCGCGTCTTCTCGTCAAAGGTGTACCCCTCACTCTGCACGTCATCACGACGAGCAACAGCTCTTCCTCCGACACTTACCGAGTTGGGAACAAAATTCAAACGCAGCACATCGGTGGATTCCGCATCGAAAGTCGAATACGTAACACTGCCGGTGCCATATGCAATCTTTGTAACAACAGAGATCGATCCGAGCAGATGCGACTCATCCGCCGGAGCCCATTCGGGCACGGCCCAGAAGGCATCCATCATCCTTCGAGGTCCATCCGCGAATTCATCGGTAAACCACCACTGATTGCTGAACGGAGCGTGGGCCGCGCCGGAGAGCCCTTGAAAATATGTGACCCAGTTATAAGTTCGGTAAGCCGCCTGCTTGTAATCCACGTCTCCGGTCTTTGCGTAGTAGAAGGCTTCGACGGCGGCAAGCCTCGCGCTGTGGCTGTCGCAACACTGGTTCGGCAGGTTGCAACAGAATTCCTTTCCATTTCCCTGTTCGGTTGTGACGGTTGCGCCGTGCACAATATATTTTGGCCACTTCGGCGTGGTCTTCACCCATTCAATCAACTGCCGCGCATGCTCTCGCCACTCGGCATCCTTTTCGGGATGCAACAGGATATAGCGCGCAAACTCCAGCGGAATCACCTGGTTCATGTTGTCCATGCTGCCCTGGACATCTTCGAAATAGCCGACCCACACGTTGTTGCGCATCGGATACTTCATCAGCCACACCCATGCGCCTTCGCGAACCCTCTTATACGAAGCCGTATCTCCTTGCTCGAGGCGAATCAACTCGTCCAGCAACATGATTGGCTCGACGACGTTTGCGGAATAGGGAAACATCCCTTTTCCGTCCTTCAGACTGCCATCACGCGCATGACATCGATACGGCCACGGCGAATTCTTTTCATCGCCGGCCTTGAAATTCCTGACCAGCGCTTCAGCGCAGTGAATCGCGGCGCGCAGGTACTTCGTGTTCCCCGTCATTTCATACAGCCGGAGATACGCATAGCCATCCTCCCCAACTACATGGGGCTCGACAAAATCCTCTCCATGCCGGCTCCAGCCCGTGTAGCGCGCGCTGCCCGGATTCGCCGATGGATAAGGCACCTGCGACCAGGCATAGCCTTTTGGAGTCGTGCCATTTTCCAACTCGTAATCGACGAAGTTTTCGAGGAACTCGAGCGTGTGCGGGTCACCCGTATAGGGATAAAGGCGTTCGATAAAACCCTGCATCATCGCGCGTAGATAGCCCGTGGAATTGACCCAGCTCCGATCCGGAATCAATTCAAAGGTCGTGCGGTCAAAGTCGAAACAGCAGTAGTAATAAGGCAGCCGCTGGCGATTGTATTGGTCCCATATGATCGTCCATTGCGAAAGAAAATATGCCGAGTAGGAGTACCCGATGTTATCCGGCATCGGCCACGGCAGCAGCTTCCCTTCGCTGTCCAATGCCACCGGCCGTCCGGCAATGGATGACTCGTCTACCGTCGAGATGACTGGAAAGGACTGCTGTCCTGCAACCAGCGGCGAGCTCAGAAAGATCGCGATCAGTGCTAGTCCGGCAGGTCTCTTCAATGCACGCCGCCATTTGGATCGCTCAGGACCCCCGCCTGTCCGTTCGTCACATGCATCCCCTCAAACCGTCTGCTGACACGGAAGTATGCGCCCATGCCCGAAACTGGCGCAAATGGCGGGTATCGGAGGTCTCACACCGCCATAATAGTAGAGACAAAAAAGACCCGGCCGCCATCGCAGCCGGGCTTTTTAAATTGCGCGAGAGCTAGCTGTGCGGGCTTTCACCATGGGGGGCAGCGGCATGAGGCGCGCCACCGTTGCCATGAGATTCGCCACCGTGCGGTGCTGAAGCATGAGACTCGCCGCCGCCGTTATGGGGCGCTGAGGCGTGCGGTGCTGAAGCATGAGACTCGCCGCCGCCGTTATGGGGCGCTGAGGCGTGCGGTGCTGCTGCGTGGGGAGCGCTACCATGCGGTGCTTCCTCATGCGACGCGGCATGGGGCGCGTTGGTGGCATGCGCTGGTGCGGCATGGGACTCGCCTCGCGCCGGCTGAGCGTGGTATCCGCCATTGCCGTTGGCGTGCACTGTACCTCCTCCGCCGTAACTTCCATGATTGGCGGCATAACCGCCATTGCCGTTATAGTGTCCTCCGCCGCCGCTGACGAAGCGATGGCTGCCCCAGCCGTGGCCGTAGCCCCAGCCGGCCCATGGACCCATGCCCAGGAAGATGCCGTTATAGAAATAGCCCGGCCCGTAAAAGCCAACCGGCGCGCAGGCGTACGGCGAGTAGTCGTAATAACCGTAGGAACAGGTAGGTTGAATACCAACGATCACTTGCACTTGCGCGTTGGCCGTTGACGTCATGTTCAGCGGTGAAAGGAGTGCTGTAGCAAAGAGAAGAGCTTTGAGTCCGCGCATCTGTGACCCCCCTTAAGGTGTCTGCGGTACCTGGAATTGCGTTGGGAAGATGGTGTCTTGCCCGGTGATCGCTCATTCTCAGGCTTTAAGGCTTATAAGGCGGGAGTAGCGCTAAATGATTGGATGATACTTGTCGGAAGGGGTTGCCCAGCTGTCAGGAATAGGATGTGCGCCTTTCGCTTCATATAATTTGTCATCCCGAGCGAAGCGCAGACCGGGGTCCCCAAAGCGCTGTTGTTGGCGCGATGGGGTGGGAGCGGAGTCGCTTAACTAACCTTTGTCATCCCGAGCGGAGCGAAGTCGAGGGATCTGCTTTTATTCAACCACAAGGCCTTGGTGTGGTCACGGATCACTCCCCGAAGCCCCCCGATCTACGAACCCCGTGCGAAAGCGCCCGTAAGGGCGAGTTCCGTTATCATCTACGGGTTATCAATTTAGAAAGAAGGTAACGAGAGCGGAATGCCCTCCAGTCATCTTCAGCAGCACATCATTTCCGCCGACGAGGCAATGCGGCGGCTTATCGAGGGTAACAACAGATTCCTTGAGGGGAGCGCCCGTTTTCCAACCGTCTGCAAGGAGACTCTTGCCGACCTGGCGAGAGGCCAACAACCGTTCGCGACCATTCTCGGCTGTAGCGATTCGCGCGTACCACCCGAATTGATTTTCGATGCTGATTTCGGCGAACTGTTCATCATTCGAGTTGCGGGAAACGTGATTTCACCTGAGGTCATGGGCAGCATGCAATATGCGGGCGCCCACCTGCACACGCCGCTTTTCGTGGTTCTGGGCCATGAGGGATGCGGTGCGGTGAAAGCGGCGATGGATAGCAAGCTGGATTCAGTCGAGCACCAGTCACGCATTCAGATACTTGTGAACAATATTCTTCCCGGCCTTCCCGAATTTGATTCGCAGGCTGCACCACAGGAGCGCCTTGCACAAGCCGTCGAAGCCAACGTGAGATGGTCGATGCACCAATTGCTCGAAACCCCGGAGGGGAAGAGAGCAGTCGAGGAAGAACGCGCGAAGCTGGCGGGCGCCGTCTATGAGATCGCATCTGGCCGCGTGAGATTCCTGCAATGAACTCCTGATTCGCACTGGGGCAGGAGCAGAGTCGAGGAATCTGCCGTCCGCCTTGACTGATATTGTCATCCCGAGCGGAGCGTAGCGAAGTCGAGGGACCTGTTTTTTGCCGTGAATCGCCGGCTGTCACATCCGGATTTTCGGACGTGGGTCGGTCCGCCGAGATTTCTCGGGAAACAAACGATCAGAGACGGCTATCTAGCAACGCTATGATTTCGCGATAGGCTGCCGCGAGCTCCCGAGCCATGTCATTGCGCTCCTTCGGCTTGAGATACTTGGTCTGTTTAGCTGTCTTCTTTTCATAAGGATGATTGGTGGGAAGTCGATTGCGTCTAGCGTGTGCTACACGGAACGGCGTCGCGATAGCCGGGTAAGTTGTTGCAAATGCCTTGTTAGGATCCAGTAAAACACCGTAATCGATCAACTCCCCAAAGTTGTTCATCACTGAGGACGCACCGGGCAGACCAAGACGGCCAAGATGGCCTTGCATCACCTTAAACAGCGCGTCATTGAAGGAGTCTTGCCAGGATAGCCACTCCGATGGGTCGGACGCGTACTTCGCGTCTGCGGAAAGGAGCATCGACAGAGCGTGCGCGTATTCTGAGCCAAACACATTTCGCCATTTGCGCCAATAATCAATCTCAAATCGATCTCTTAAAATGTCCCCAATCTGGTCAAACTTTTCGGCCGTCCCCGGAGGTAGCAATCCGATGCCTTGGAAAGCATTCCGAACCTGTGGTGCGAGTTGGTTCGGACGCACTCCAAAGGATCGATGCGTCAGATTTCTTTCTAGAAGTCTTGTAACTATAACGAGCCCAGGTTCCGCTTGGGGCTGGCGTAATAGCTTGCCGATCACTCCTTGGCGCCGAAATTCACGCTCATCAAGGAACGGAATCACGAGTGACTGCAGATATGTGTCGCTGGCACGAACTCGGCTCGTCATAGATGATCGAGAATAGAAACCTGCACGAGCACTAGCCGCAGCGAATGTGAGCAGCCCCCATTCCAAGGTCATCGATCGACCCTTCTTCTTGCTTTGCTTCTTGAAAAGCCCCATCAGCCATTTGAGGTCGCGCGGCTTTCCGATAGAAGCCGCCAACTGCCAAAGTTCCCCTTCGACGTAGTCGTAAAGAACCCCCTCCCTCAACATCCCGCGGACGCGGTCCATGATGAAGGTCGAATGAGAATAGTTCGAAAGATACGCCATGAAGGCGTCAATGTGTTCTGGGTGGCGGGGCAGAAGATCTAAGGTCCGTCTCAAGAGCTTGTTCGTAGGCGAGGCTCGATAGAGCACATAGCGAAGGCGCGTCTTATCCACAACCTTGAGCGGTTTGCCGCTGAGCGCCTCCCGCATAATTCTCTCGGCATCGAATGCGTCCAATTCAGGTTCATCATCGCCTCGGCTCGCAGATTCGACGATGCTCGGAAGCGTCCCAAGCGCATCTTCAAGAGATTTCGCCCGTTTAACGATGAACTTTGAACTTTGTGGTATCAGGCTCCATTTGCGGCATGCTAGTTCGAGCGCGATTGCAGCCCGGCGAGCGTCTTTCTCCGTTTTGGCGAGCACACGGATATCATCCACGTACCTGATGTATTTGACATGTTCGCTCTTCATGACTTCATCGACCGGCAGCATAAACACCTCCGCGAGAAAGTCTGATGCAATCGGTCCTTGAGGGATTCCGTGTTCGACCTGAACACCCGCCTTTCCGGCACTCCAAACGCAAAGCCATTGGTTTATGCGCGACCACGTCTCAGGACTTCCGCCTCGAGGTGCAATGATGCTTCGCAGGGCGCGGTGCGAAATGGTTTCGTAAAAGGCAGCCAAGTCGAAATGGGCAATCCATGTATGGCCGGCGTCTAAGTGGGATTGCAACCGTCGCTGAAATGCCTGGTATGAATTCCGCCAGTCTTGAAGGAAGAAGATGGAGTTGGCGCGGCGTTCTAAACAGTTACTAAAGACCTGTTTCAGTTCGACCTTGCGTCTTCTTTCTCGAACGTGGAGGGCCACTCTATTCGCGATTGCCTGAAGAACGATCTGATCTTCTATGGCCAGAAGCGTGATTGGGCGCAGCAATCCCGATGATTTGGGGAGGTGGATGCGCATTGGCGGAGTCGCGTGCCAATTTCCACTCAACCTGTCGTGCAAAAGATTGATATTTTCGCTAAGGCCGAGTTCATATCCACCATAAAGGTGGCGAAAGAACCGCTTGTGCTGAAGATTTCGACCGGTAACGATCCGACGCCATGCAAGTTCCAGATTTCGCTTTGAGATCAGGGAAGCCAGTTCCATTAAAGGGACCCCCCACGTCATAGTGCCGCAAGAGGATTCTAAGCGGAATCTCCGTTAAAGCAGACCTCCTTTTTTAATTTATGCAGCTAAGATCCCTATTACGCCCGCATGACAGGCAGCTCGGAATTGACCAACTGCCTTTCACTTAAAATTGGGATGTGTCGTTTTGAACAACACACCCTGAGCGCCATATATCGCAAGTAGGGCTATCGAGTTCCGGTTTCCCGTCCCTTCAGATACTCCCCAATCGCCTTCTGCCACTCCGAACCCATCTTCGGGTCGGTCTGAGCCATCTCGGCGATGTCTTGGTTAACCGATGGCGACAGTGCCGTCCGCTCGTACATCACCCGAACGCTGGTCGTCGCCGCGTCCACCGGCGTCAGTTGTACATCAATCCGCGTCGTCAACTTTCCCTCGATCACGTAGACATAGGCCGCGTGTCCGGCCTGCGCGTCGAAGGCCGTGTTTACCCAGGTCGCCGAATGGTGCCCGTGATGCATCCGGAACACCGCGCCCTCTACATCCTTCGCGGGAATCGGATACACAAACTGCGGATCCCACTCTGGCCCTGCCCATGCCCGCTCACCCTCCGGACCGAACAGCGGAAACGCCTCCGCCATCGGACCCTGCACCGTGAACGTAAACTCGCTCCTCGCATGCATGAGCGGACCCTGCGCCATACCCATCTCCCCAAATCGGTGATGCAGCACCAAACCAATCAACGCCAGAGCCGCCACAAACGCCAGAACGAACCAGACCCGCCTCATTCTGCTTCTCCGTTCTTTTCCCGCAGCCTATGGCTGGCTGTCGCATCCAGATCGAGCCCGTAGATCTTCTTCATTGCTGCCACCTGCGCCAGCGTCTCCGGCCCAAAGGCGCACTTACCCTCCAGGGCATGGAGGACGATCCCCTCCAGCAAGTCCCCCAGAGTCATATCGCAGTACTCTGCCAGCGCTTTCAGCACCTTAAGCAGACGCTTTTCAATCCGAACCCCCGTCTGAACCCGCTCAACAACGATCCGGTCTTGTATCTCATCCATATGTACCAATGTACATTGATAGAATAACTGCTCGCAACCACAGATTTCAGATGTCAAGTCCTCCCTAGCCGCGAGTTGACCTAGGTGCTTGTCAATAAGAGGGTTAGAGCGGAATCAAACCGGGCTGGAAATTTAGCCAAAAGGCTTACAATGGATTTGAGCCTCAACTCAAAGAGGCCAAAGCCATTCGGCAGCGGGTCTCTTCGTCAGAAAACCAGCTAAGTCGCGCGTTTTCTATTAGATCTCGTGATACCATCAGACTAAGTGCTTTGGAATCTATCAGGTAAGCCGGAAATACGCGGTATTGAATGTTTTCTATCAGAAACTGCAAGTTTCCCGGTTTCAGTAATATACGCGGCAGACCAGAAATTAACCCCCTAAGAATCTGATAGATAGGCGTAACCGGGATTTGTGGGGGGGGAGGGGGTACTAACCTCGCTGCCCTGACCGGACGATCATCGCCGCCACATACGCCGCGCCGAAGCCGTTATCGATGTTCACTACTGACACATTCGGCGAGCACGAGTTGAGCATGCCCAGCAGCGCCGCAATGCCGCCGAAAGAAGCTCCATAGCCTACACTGGTAGGCACGGCGATCACTGGAGCAGCGACCAACCCGCCCACCACGCTTGGCAGCGCCCCCTCCATGCCGGCGCAGACGATCACCGCCCGAGCCCGCGCCAGGGCCTCGCGCTGCGACAGGATGCGATGCAGTCCCGCAACCCCGACATCCACAACGCGCTCAACCTCGAGCCCGAGGTACTCGGCTGTAACTGCTGCCTCCTCGGCCACCGGCAGGTCGCTCGTCCCCGCGCAGACGACGGCAATCGGTCCGATTCCCGCTCCCCTGCCCGTCTGCCGCAACCCGATGATCCCGGCCACCGGATGGTACTCGGCCTCGGGCTGCACCGATCGGACCGCCTCAAAGGCGTCTGCCCCGGCTCGGGTCGCGATCACATCCCCCCCGGCCGCCGCCATCCGCGAAAAAATCTCCGCCACCTGCGCCGGAGTTTTTCCTGCCGAATAAATCACTTCCGGCAATCCGAGCCGTAGGCTGCGATGATGATCGATCTTGGCAAAGCCCGCATCTTCGTACGGCAGCTTGGCCAGATGAGTGAGCGCCTCCGCAGGCGTAGTTTCGCCCCGCTGAATCTTCTCGAGGATCTCCAGGATCGTTTCGCGTGTCATGCTTTAGCTGGATGCTCCGCAAAGGCTGCCAGCGCAGCCTCGATCACCAGCTTGAGCGGAGCGCCGTGTTCGCGCGCGGCCCTCCGGCAATCCTCGTATTCCGGCATCGCGTTGCGCTGCTCGCCGCCCCGGCTCGCCACCTTCACCCGGATCCGTCCGAATGCCGTCTCAACCGTGACAAAGCTACGGTCCAGAATCACCCGCTCTTCGCTCCTTCGCCGGATGCCGAGCGTCGTCGTCTCCCGGAAGAGCAGCGCCTCAATGGCTGCGGCATCTTCCGGCTTCGCCAGCACGGTAAGAAGCGCGCCCAATCGACCCTTCTTCATGGTTACGGCCGCGGCCATCGCATCGAGCGCCCCGTTCTCCAGCGCCAGTTCCATGGCATACGCCAGAACCTGCGGCGTCGCATCGTCGATCGCGCACTCCAACACCGTAACCCGATCCTGATTCGCGTCCGTCACCGTGCTCTCGCCGATCGTCAGTCGCAGCACGTTAGGGAATCGCTCCGGATTCCGCGTTCCCGCCCCATATCCGATGGCCTCAGCGACCATCCCCGGCGCCTCCCCAAAGCTGCATCCCAACGCCCTCAATAGCGCGGCCCCGGTGGGTGTGGTCAGCTCCTTCTTCGGCCCCGCCGCATAGGTGGGAAGACCCTTCAGCAGCTCCGCAGTCGCAGGCGCGGGAACCGGAAACCTGCCGTGCGCGCAGTCGATGAAACCGCTGCCTGTATTGATTGGCGAAGCATACCAGCGATCCACATTCAGCGAGCAAAGTCCGACTGCACCGCAGACGATATCGGCGATAGCGTCCACCGATCCCACCTCGTGGAAATGGGCCTCTTCGACCGGCATTCCGTGGATCTTTGCCTCGGCCTGCGCCAGAAGCTCAAATGTTCGGAGAGCAAGCGCCTTGGCGTCTTCGCGAAGATCGGAGTGCACAATCAGCTCACGAATCTGCCTCCAGCTCCGGCCATAGGAGTGCGGGCGGCTGTGATCGTGTTCATGACTGTGATCATGAGCATGGGAATGATTGTGGTCATGCTCCATGGCTTCGGCCAGTTTGCCGGCCACTTTCACATCGACCTTGGTCGACCGAATGCCGCTGCGATCTACAGATCGAGTGTCGAGTTCGGCGCCAATTTTGAGCGCGCCGGCCGTTTGCTGCAGTAGTTCCGTCGAGACGCCCGCATCGACGAGCGCTCCGAGGAGCATGTCGCCGCTGATGCCGGCAAAGCATTCCAGATATCCGATACGCATGGGGTCTAGTCTTTAGCCGCCCGCGTAAGAACCTCGACGGGCAGAATTTCGTTCATGGAGCCCGAACGGTAGCCGTCGCAGTCCACGGCAACATAGTTGAAGCCGGCGGCACGTACCGCTGCCGACATTCGCCGCAAGCGCGCGGCGTCCAGTGCTAACGGCAACTCATTCTCGGCAATTTCAATGCGCGCGACCACTCCGTGATGCCGCACCCGGAAATTTCTCAAGCCCAGGAGTCGCAGCGCATCTTCCGCATCTTCCACCATCCGCAGTGCTTCGGGAGTGACGCGGCGTCCGTACTCGATCCGCGAAGAGAGACAGGCCGATGCAGGCTTGTCCCATACCTCGAGCCCGGCCAGTCTGGCCAAGGTGCGAATATCGGCTTTGGTGAGTCCCGCTTCCGCCAGAGGTGCCGCAATATGGTGCGCTGTGGCGGCGCGCTGCCCGGGACGAAAATCCTTTCTATCATCCACATTCAGGCCATACGCAACGGCCTCGAAGCCAAGCTTTGAACGCTCCTCTTCGAGTACCGTGAAAAGCTCATCTTTGCAGTGGAAGCAGCGGTTCGCATCGTTGGCGGCGTAGGCCTCCCGCTCCAGTTCCGCCGTTTCGACTCTGCGCAACGGAATGCCCTGCTGACGAGCGAATTCGACGGCGTCGCGATAGTGGCTGCGCGCCAGCGACGCTGAGTCGGCAATGACCGCAAGCATCCGTTCGCCCAGAGCTCTGTGCGCTGCATAAGCCAGGTACGCTGAATCGACGCCGCCGGAATACGCAACGATGGCGCTGCCCAGCCGTTGGAGACAGTCCTCCAGTCGCTTTTGCCGTCCCGCAAGTTCCTCTGTCTCAATTCTCGTCATCAGCCACCAACTCTTCGATGATCGTAACTCGTTGAGCGTTGCAGAGGCCAATCGTGGCTGGCGGTATTGGCCCCACAGCGTCTGAAAAGCTAAGGTACTAGAGATGGCCGTGTTTGAGCTGCAACCACCCCTCACTGCCGAAGAACGCCTGCACAAGCGAAAGCTGATCTTTCGGGACCTGATCTCTCTCTCGGGCCTATTTGCCATCACGGTCGTTCTGGCAGTGCTGACCTGGTTCCTGTTCAACTCATTCGCCCGGCATCGGCAGGAGTTGGCCCAGCGTTGGCTCGCCAGGGGTCAGGCGGCAATGGTCGGCGGCCATCCGGAACAAGCGGTCGAAGCCTTCCGTTCGGCGCTCGAATACGATCCAGCCCAGCGCCAGACGGAGATCAAGCTCGCGATGGCGCTTGAAGCAGCCGATCGTGTGGTAGAGGCGACTTCGTACTTCAACACGCTCCTTGAGACTGAGCCGGGCAACGGAATCATCAATCTCGAACTGGCGAGACTCTCCGCGAGGCAGGCCAATAAGCCTAAAGCGATCGAATACTTCCAGCGGGCGTTGGACGGAACCTGGCAGGGTGACGGCTATGAGCGCCGACGCGCGGTACGACTTGAGCTGGCTCGCTATCTGCTGGACCAGAAAGACTACCCCCGAGCGCGGACGCAGCTGCTGATCGCCGCCGGGAATGCTCCCGACGATCCAGCGATCAAGATGCAGATCGCCGGAATGATGGAGGAAGCACAGGATCCTGAGAACGCGCTCGCCATTTACCGCGCGGTCGCTCGGCAAAAGCCCAGCCCTGTCCAGTCTTTCCAGGGCGCGGGGCGAGTAGCTTACTCGCTTGGACGCTTCGCGCTGGCTCGCGAATATCTTGAACAGGCGGTGAATCATCCTGATTTCCTGTCCGAGCCAGAGTCGGTACGGACGCCTGTCCGCCAAATGCTTGCCGACACCATCGATCTGCTGGCTCTTTACCCGGAATCGGATTTGGAAATCAGGGAGCGCGCAGACCGAATCCTTCATGTGGCGCGGATCGCTCAGGCACGGCTGCAGGCTTGTTCCGCGAGCAAAGCAACGTCCGTCGCCTCTCTGGCTGATCTCGCCGCCCGGTGGCAGGAGAATCGCGCCACGTTAACCCCGCTGACGCTCGCGCGCGACCCGCAACTGGAGCAAACAATCATGAATCTGATTTTCGATACCGAAAAGCAAACGGCGCAGGCGTGCGGAGCGCCCACGGGCGACGATGCCCTGCTTCTGAAGATCGCGCAGTCATCTCGGTCAGTGGAAGAAAAGTGAACGCAGACGCAGCAGTCGAGGTTAAAAAAGAAGCCGCGGCTCCGCATCAGCACGATCTGGATAAGATCGCGCCCAGTCGCGACGAAAGACTCTTCCTCGTTTTATCGATTTTTATCGGAGTTCTGTCGGGACTGCTCGTTGTATGCTTTCGCGTCGCCATTGAGTGGATCCGAATTCTCACCTTGGGGTCGGCGCCGCATCCCGGTCAATACCGGCTGCTTCTGGCGCCGACATTGGCTGGCCTGGTGGTTGCCGCGCTGGTGCAATGGTTTTTCCCGGCAGCGCGCGGTAGCGGAGTCAACCAGACGAAGGCTGCGCTCTACATCTACAACGGCTACATTTCGTTCAGAACCGTCATAGGGAAATTCATCACTGCGGCCATTGCCATTGGGTCGGGTCACTCGCTGGGGCCGGAAGACCCTTCGCTTCAGATCGGCGCGGGTGTGGCATCGATGGTCGCGCGCAGACTGCGGCTGTCCCGGCAGAGGCTTCGCCTTTTCGCTCCCATCGGAGCAGCCGCCGGGCTTGCTGCGGCCTTTAATGCTCCCATCTCCGCGATTCTCTTCGTCATTGAGGAGGTCATCGGGCGATGGAGTGCGGCCGTGCTTGGTTCCATCGTCTTGTCCGCCATCTCGAGCGTCGTAGTGGCCCGCTGGTTCTGGGGCTCCGAAGCTATCTTTCGCATTCCGCAGGTCACCCTGAGAGATCCCCGCGAGCTTACCGCGTACGCAGTGCTCGGAGTCGCCGGAGGTATTTCCGCATTGGTATTTTCCAAGGCGCTCGGCTATCTGCGGCCGCGCCTGCGATCGCTGGCGCGCTGGACCCACTTCTTTCAACCGGCGTTGGCAGGATTGCTCGTTGGAGCCATCGGCTTCTTCGGCTTTCCCCAAGTGATGGGCCCAGGGTATGGGGTAATGGACCAGGCCATGCATGGCCAATTCGCGTGGCAGTTGCTGGTCGCTCTCGCGCTGTTCAAAATTCTGGCGACTACATTATCGTTTTCGAGCGGCACACCCGGCGGCATGTTCGCGCCTACGCTTTTTATCGGAGCGATGCTCGGCGCAGCCGTGGGCTCCTTTGAAAAGCACTACTTTCCGCACCTCACCGGAACCATCGGCGCATACGCGCTGGTTGGCATGGGAGTGCTCTTTGCCGGATTTCTGCGAGCTCCATTGACTTCGGTGTTCATGGTGCTCGAAGTGAGCGGCAACTACTCGATTGTCCTCCCGGTGATTCTGGCTAACACGATTGCCTACCTGCTTTCACGCAGTCTTCAGCCTGTTCCCATCTTTGAGGTCTTCACACGCCAAGACGGCCTTGAACTGCCTTCGATGGAGGAGCAGCGGGAGGAACACGAGCTTCACATCGAAGATGCCCTGCGACCGGTGCACGTGCCCATCTTAGGCGGCAGTACGCCGATTGAGGCAGTATCGGCGACTCTATCTTCGGCGAATGCACCCGCCTTGCTGGTCCAGCTATGGGATGGATCATGGTACGCAATGAGCAAGGACGAAGTGGCCGGCGCTGCCGTAACCCTGACGGGTGACACACCGATCGAACGCGCGCTCAAACCGGACCGCGCGCCGATGCTCTTTCCCGACCTTCCCTTGGACAACACGCTGCACTACTTTCCGCGCTGGCCTCTGTTGCCGATTCTGAATCGTGCGAACAAGAGCAAATTGGAAGGCGTAGTAACGTTGGAAGACGTGCTGAAGCGCTACCAGGATCTCTGATCCACGAAGGGATTGTCGCCGGAAGAGCGTCGCGAACTGCGCCTCGTCTGGCGCGATTTCGTTCGCAAAGCCACCTACGTTAAAGTTCATAACAGGCCCCAACCATGCTGACTCTCTACCAAAGGCTCATTCTGGGCTGTCTTCTACTGATCGCGCTGGTGACCGGCGTGAGCCTGCTGGTGCGGACTTCCTTTGTTCAGCTTGCCGCTCTCGATGCCTCTCAGCACACGGCCGATTCTGCGCTCGCTGCCGTGGCGGCAGTAAGGGCCTCATTGGCGGGCGAGGAACTGACAGCGGCGAAGCTTGAGATGGGAGCGGCGACGCCGCAATTGTCGTCGCAATTCGTAGCACAGGCTGTCAGGACGCAGGATTTGCTCGACACTGCCAGCGTCGCGGTCAAGAATTTCGGGCCGGGACTGTCCGTCGACGATTTGAAAGTCTGGCACGGAACGATTGTGGAGCAAACGCGTGGCGGCACCAGTCAAAGCGTTGACCGGCTTGTACCGCAGCTTGAGCGAATGAGTGATTCTCTGACCCATGAGTTCGAAATTCTAAAGGCACGTCATGATGCGGTTGTCGGAAATCTCGAGCACCAGCAGGCGAACCTGCGCGCGCGCTTGATCAGTGCCTGCGGAGCAAGCATCGTAGGTGCCGTTGCGATTGCCGCGGTCATGACATTCTTTGTCATCGCGCCTGTTCGTCGCACAGCGCGGGCGGCCAGACGCATCGGCCAGGGGGATTTGCAGCAGCGCATTGAGTGGAGACAAAAAGACGACCTGGGCACGATTGCAGCCGAACTTAACAGAATGATCGTGCGCCTGCGCGACTTGCGCGAGTCCGAATCGGGACGGCTGCAGATGGAGCGTCAGCTGAGTGACGCCGTCGTTCAGTCCATCTTCGAACCGGTGATCGTGACCGATGCCAAGGGTCACGTGCTGAAGCTGAATCAGGCTTCCATGGAGCTGTTGGGTGAGGGTTCGTCGGACCGGATGGTTCTGACCAACACTCCCGGCGGAGAGAAGATCCTCGACGCCGTGCGCATGGCCGTTTCCATGCAGCGCGCCTCCACCAGCGAGGGAGAGGCGGCATTGCTGCCCTTGCGCATCGGCAAAGCGCAGCGCAGCTATCGATTGCGTACTACGCCCATGCGAGATAGTGAAGGCAAGCTGCTGGGGGCGGTCACGGTGCTCGAAGACGTGACCGAAATGCAGGAAGTCGATCGCTTCAAGACGCGTTTCCTCTCGGTAGCCTCGGAAAAGCTTCGCGATCCCTTGCAGCGGCTGCGACTCTCGCTCTATGCGCTCTCGCGGGGCCACGCCGGTGAACTGAGACCCTTGCAAAGAGAGTTGATCAGCGGCGGGGAGCATGAGGCTGAGCAACTGAACGACCTCATGGCAGACTTGATTGAGGTCGGCGAGCTGGAGACAGGCCGCCGTGCATTGAAGATCGAGCGGCTGCGCCCCGCTGATATTCTGCGCGAGGCAATCTCCCGCCACGAGGGAGACGCGCACGCAAAAACAATCGACCTGCACCTGAAGGCGTTCGCCGACCTGTCCTACGTCAACGCCGATCGCAGAGCCGTGCGGAGTATTCTCGACAATCTCATGGTGAATGCCCTTCGATATACCCCGGAAGGTGGAACCATTGTTCTTGAGGCCACGGAGATCAAGGATGGCGTCCAGTTTTTCGTGCGGGACAACGGACGAGGCATCGAAGCCGAGCGGCTCCGCACCATCTTCGGACGATTCTCCGGCGGCTCCGATGCCGGAACAGGCCTGGGACTGGCTCTTGTGCGCCGGCTGGTGGAATCGCTCGGAGGACAGGTCTCCGTCGAAAGCAAACTCGGGAGCGGCACCACCTTCAGGTTTACTCTGCCTATCGCAACCGTCACCGCAACTCACCATCCGGTGGAGATGGGCTGAACAATGAGTCCCATGATAGAGCTCGAGCGCCCTGCCGTCGAACCGGCGAAGCTGCGCGTCTACATTGGCGCGGCGCCTGGTGTCGGCAAGACGTATCGCATGCTCGAACAAGCCCACCAGTTAAAGAAGCAGGGAGTGGACGTTGTGATTGGGCTGGTGGAACCGCATGGCCGCGCAGAAACCGCTGCGCTCATTCAAGATCTCGAAATCATTCCCGAAAAAGAGATTGCCTACCGCTCGGTCACGTTGAAGGAGATGGATCTCGACGCGATTCTCGTCCGCCGGCCAGACACCTGTGTCGTCGATGAACTGGCGCACACAAATGTCCCGGGCTCACGCAATCGCAAACGATACGAAGATGTTCTCGAACTGCTTGACGCCGGCATCAATATCATGACGGCAGTAAACATTCAGCATCTCGAAACGCTGAATGACGCTGTCTCCCGCTCGGCCAGCACCCAAATCCGCGAGACGATTCCCGACAGCTTCCTGAAGCGGGCCGACGAAGTCGTGAACGTCGACGTGACGGTGGATGAGCTGCGCACACGTCTGCGTGAAGGAAAAATTTATGCCTCGGAGAAAGTGGAACAGGCGCTCGCCAACTTCTTCCGCAAAGGCAATCTGAACATGCTTCGCGAACTCGCTCTGCGAACCACGGCCGAACAGGTCGGGAACGCCGCAGCCGAATATCGCCGCACGCAGGGACTGGAGCAGGCGCCCATGCCGGAAAAGGTCATGGTGTGCCTCTCTTCGCGTCCCGGCACAGAGCGATTGTTGCGTGCCGGTGCGCGGATCGCCGGAAGACTGGCGACAAACTGGTTTGCGGTCTATGTAGAAACGCCCGACAGTGATCACCGCCACGGCGATCCCGAAGCCTTTGCACGGCTGGAGGAATATGAACGCATGGCACGGGAGCTCGGAGCCAGAGTTGTAACCCTCAAAGGAAAAAGCGTCTCAGACACGCTCATTGACTTTGCCCAGCATGAAAACATATCGCACGTTGTTTTCGGGCAATCCGCGCGCTCGCGTTTCGACATTCTCCTGCGCGGCTCGATAATTAATCGGTTCCTGGCGGAAATGCGCGAAACTACCGTGCAGGTGGTCCCCCTCAGCAGGGAAACGAAGTAGCGCGACGAGAAATCGTAACAGCTACTGTTTCTTTAACACGGCGCTGCGATTCTCGTCCGTGTTGACTTCGGCTTCGAACTTCTTCAGCGCGGCATACTGATCGGCATCCAGGTCGAGCTTCTTCAGAACGTACTCGCGTGAGTAGTGCAGAGTATCACCGTCGATCTTTACCTCGCTGCGATAGCTCGCGAAGCCCACATCCATGTTCACCGGGTCAGGCACCTCGTCAATTGCATAGCCGGCAGGAATCCGCACGTCGAAATTGTCTCTCCAGTCGCCCAACGAGTCGAACTGGATTGGATACATGCGCGGCCTATCGTTGAGAGCCTCAACATCGGAACCGACTACGCGTGGGCGCAACAGCAGCAAGGTGCCAGTCGACTTCCCATAGGAAGATGCAGTCACCTCGTACTGCAAGGAAAACTGCTGGTTGAGATCGCGAATGTGCTGAACGCTTTGCGAGCCTAATGTGAAGGAGGAAAAGTCGCGGCGGAGAGACTTTTCGAGGTTTTCGCGCTGCTCCTTTTCGCTGCTCATGGCGTAAAACTCACGCAGGCCCCATGCGGAAGCGCCATTATGTGTAACTGTCACTGATCCTTTAAGCGTGCCATCGGCATCGAGATCGAATTTCGCAACGCGGGTGGTGGTATCACTGTCGGGCTTGAGCACCGGCAACTCAATCACCTGACTATCATTGCCTGCAACCAGAATCCCGTAGCCGCCCTGAAGATACTCGGGTAGCAGCCCGATCGACACATAAGGATTCGTCGGGTCGAAGATGAGATAGCGCTTGCCTGTGTGCGCCGTCACAACGGCTTTCAGAGACGGATCGTCGTAGCCCTTCGGAATCTCGATGGCCGCTATCGCATGGTTGCCGTCTACGGATGGTACCCGCGGGTCGATGAAGCCGCGGTGCGTGTCGACGAGCACCCATGTTGCGCGAATACCGACTGCGTCGAGCATGGCAATCAGCAATGTGGCTTTATCCTTGCAGTCGCCGTAACGATTACGGTAGACATCGGCCGCAGGATGCGGTTGCAGTCCGCCGATACCGATCTCGATACCTACATAACGAACCTCCTCCTGCAGAAATGTCGCCACCTTCTGAACACGCAGGGTGAAATCGGCATCAGGCGCGACTAGCGAGCGGGATTTCGCAGCGATCTCCGAAGTACCTTCGGAGCGGGGCGCGGCCAGGCTTTCGTACCAGTTCCCGATCTTCGCCCAGAGTGCGTCTCCCTGGGGCAGCTTCTGGCCCGAGTAGTGCATGACCATGCGTGCCGCAAGTGCACGTTCCGCGGGTGCCAGAGGTACATCCGTCAGATTGATTTCCGGGACGCTTGTCACCGCCCAGCGAAAATGCCCGGGAGCGATCTCGGTGGGTTGCACCACTTCGTGCTTGAACCAAACGGCCAGATGACTCCAGCCCGGCGGCAGATCGATCTCGAATGCGGAACGGACGACCGGAATCGTCTGCTGAAAGCTCCAGGTCTCCTGGGTCATGTAGGGACGAATCTGCCGCTCGAACTCGTATGCCACGACCGCCCCGGGGTCAGCGCCCGGAGGAGAAGCGACCCTGGCGCGATCATCCTCGTACAGCAACCCACCGCCTTCAGCGCCGACCTCCTGGTATTCGGCATCCTTCATCGAGTATTGATGTCCATCCGGCCCAATGCTCCAGACATGAAAAGACATCAGCTTTTCATCTTTTGAAAACCAGGCCACGGGCTCAGCGTAATCCCGTCCCCTGGGTCGCAAAATTTTGACCACCTGGCGGTAGCGCTCCACGGCGCGGCCATCGCCCTGAACCGCAATGAGCTGTTCTTCGAACAATATAATCGCCTTTGCATCCTTTGAGTGGTCCGGCAGCGGCGCCGACGCCGCCTGCGTGACCCAGTCGGGAGCCGACGTCGATGCATGGGCAGCAACGCAGCCAATTAACACCACCGCAAGCAGGAGTGAAACCGCGCGAACTTTCATCTACCGTTCCCGGAGGGCGTGGTCGTGGCGCTGGACGCGGCGCCTGCCTTCAGGACAACTTGTTCCTGGTCGTCTGCGTTGGCTTTCTGATAGAAGCCGCGCAGATCGGGGTATTCCGAAACCTTATAAAAAGGGTTCGCCAAACGAAGAAGGCGGCCGTACGCGAAAGTATTGTCCTGCACTACGAATTTCGCGACGTAGTCTCCATTTGGAGCAAACGGTACATTACTTTCCTTCGGCACGCTTTCCGCTGTCACATTCGGCGGCAGCTTCAGGGCGAGTTGGTCGTGCATCGTGTACGGGTAGTGCAGATCGATGGGATTCTCACGCTTTTCCTGTACAAAGAGCGGTTTTGAACTCGCCTCAAAGAAAACTGCGGGCAAAAAGACCCGTTTGCCGGTTGCCGTGCCAAGCGTCCCGCTTACGTCTACCTGCACCATCAGAGCATGGGTGTAATCGGCCAATCCGATGAAGTGATTGGTCTTCACCTGCACACCCGGCGGCATGCTTCGCTGCAGATCGTCTTCAAAGTCTTTCTTGACTTCCTCCTCGTCGCTCCTTAATGCAGCATGACGCCAACGCAACGCTTCCGTGCCAGTCATCGTCATGCGGATGTATCCGTGCAATTTCCCATCCGGATCCAGGGTCAGGTCGGCGAGGCGATCGACCTGGTTGTCCTTATAGGTCAGACCGTGAGTACTCGCTATCGCGGTTCCGTTGTCTGTTTGCCTTACTCCTTCCGCCCAGGTGTGCTTCCAGTGCAATTTGCCGAACTCGCAGTATCGTTGCCCAGGATCGAGGTACGTCTCTTTGCCGCCAATAGAAACAATCGCCAGTTCATCGTCGAGCTGGTCCCAATCCATGTACCCCTGCTGGAATACGTTCTGGTCGCGATTCACAACAACCATCCCGTAAGCCTTCAGGCCGGCGGCGCGAACCATAGCGATGAAGAGCCGTGTGATCTCGTCGCTAGTCCCTCGTTTCTGATCCCAGATATCGTCGGCATTCTTCACCTTGAGGCCCTCGGCCTTATTCTCCTGGGCAGAATGGGTACGAGTGAAACTCGTGTTCTCGATCTTCATCGTTGCCGCATAAATCTTTTCGACCTTCTGCTGGTCGTTATCGCCGGGAGATACGATTTGGACGACGGCGCCGTGAATCGTTCCCGAAGGATTTGCAAAATGGTCCAGATCCTTCGACCAGTATTTGCCTTGATTCCGCCAGTATTCGTCGGGCGTCCGCCACGGCGAGTAATAAAAAATGACACGGTAAGACAAGCTGCGGAACGGCGGCATGTAATCCTCGTCCGGCAGCGCCGGAACGTTCTCGACGAGCAGGTCATAGCCATCCTGCCCTTCCTTCACCTTGGCGTTGTTCGGCAGGCTGAAGGTATAGAGCAGCGAGTTCGCCACATCCTCACGGCCGTGCTCGGTATGGGTAATGGTCCGCGATGTCTTGGTTGGACTGAAATGATAGTGAGCCTTGTGAACGAAGACGGGCTGCGCAATGTACCAAGCCGGAGAAGAAAGAACGTTGTCGTCGTAACGCAGCTTCCAACGGTATTCGATGATGCTGCCGACTTGTACATCGGGCAGGCTGAAGATCTTCTCCATCACCTTGTACTTCCCCGACTTGACCACCAGTTTGTCGATCGCCTTGCCGGTAGCTGGAATGACCGAGCCGTCGCTGTGAATCGTGCGGCCAGCTATGTCGGTAATGCTGAAGTTGGCGGCCTCATAGGGTATCTCGATGTCGCTGAACATCTCCTTGCCCTTGTCCGTCAGGATCTTGATACGGGCATACATGCTGTGCATGTGGAGATCGTCGCTGACGGTCTCTTCACGGAAAAGATAGACGGCCGGGGCGTTGGGCGCGGCCGGATCGGAGGTCATCTTCAACTCTTCCGGCGTGGGCTGCTGCCAATCTGCAAATCCAAAGGCAGAGAGCGGGAAAAGAGCAAGGCACAGGACGAACAGGCGGGAGCAAAGGACGTACACGACAGAACCTCAACGACGCAAAATCCCCGCGGGAGAGTTCCTCCGGAACGGCTCTGCAGCACGTCAGCTCGAAAAATTCCTGTAGGGTTGCCTTACATTATTACGTCGCATTCGCCGAAACTGGCAATACTTATCTTTTTGCGGTGGGCGGACCCAGTGAACGCCGTGCTTTACTGGTCTCCGATTTCCGGCGAGCAATGCAAGTCTGTCCACTCAGAGATGCCTGCATATTGCCGGCCGCGTATTCTCTGGCGTTCGGCGAGGGTTGGGAAGAAAAGAGGGTGCCCGGTGATCGTGATGCAGCCGGTCATCCCGAGCATCGCTGCGGCAGGGTTAAGACTTATGGTAAGTTGGAAAAGGTGAGAGCTCGTAGCTCAGCTGGTAGAGCATCGCCCTTTTAAGGCGTGGGTCCTGGGTTCGAGCCCCAGCGAGCTCACCATTCAAAATAAATAACTTACCAGCAACCGTGACAACCTCCAAAAAAGCTGCTGTGATACGAAAGTGATACAGGGCCTTTAAGTGATACAGGGCCTTTACAAGACTCGGCCTGCCTCCATAGCTCCAGAATTAGGAACGGCGGATTGCGGTTGCTACACCGCCGAGCCGCCCGTCTCCAATTCAGACCATACCGTCTGCCACCGTTGCACAGCGGCGCAAGGCAGCGCACAACGGCTAAAACGTTTCGAGGCCGCGAAGTGTTCACTTGCTCTGTACCCTTCTTGCAACTGTTTTGGTTTCCGCCTACTTTTTTTACGGGTTCGCGGTCTTTCCTCGCACCAGGATATTTACTGCCGATCTGCTCAAGATCTTAGGTCCGCCTCTGCAGGATCTGAGGCGGCGGGGGGGCTGTAAGCGAGAACGAAGCATGCCGTCGGGCCGTCACCATGCTGGGAGTCGGTCCAGTAATAGCAACGGCGATTGTGGCCACGATTAGCGGTGCCGCGACATTCCGCAAGGGACGCGGTTTTGCTGCCTGGCTGGGAGTGGTCAGCGTACGAATGCGAATGGCCTGAGCGAGAGCTTCCTCACGACGCCGCTTCTCCTGCTCGGCTTCGCGTACTGCCTTTGTTGTTGCAGTGCGACGCTCGGCTTTGTGTAACATTTCGTGGCTTTATGGTAAGCGTCTGACCAACACA
>JABCZC010000042.1 GCA_013289875.1 Acidobacteriota bacterium
CCAACACGGTTAAGCTTTGTCCTGGTTATCGCTTTCAGTTGTTCTATTGGGACTATGTGATTGGGTTGCTTGTTGGAGCACTCGCCTGGGGTTTCACTTTGGGAACGGCCGGATCGACGGGCTACCCGTTTTTACAGGATCTGGTAGCAATCCCTCATTTAAATCTCCTGTTCGCATTGATAGGTGGGATCATCTTCAACGCCGCCAACCTGCTTCTTGTGGCTGCGATTGAAATTGCCGGTCTGGCGGTGGCATTTCCAGTCGGAATCGGCGTGGCCCTGGTCGTGGGTGCAGTGAGCAGTTACATCCTGTTGCCCAAGGGCAACCCGCTCATGCTTTTTGGGGGAATCGTACTGGTAGTGGCAGCCATTGTGTGTGACGCCTTTGCTTACAGACTGCGCGAGCGCGAGCATCTTGCAACGAGTCGCCGAGGAGTTGTCATCAGCCTCGTGTCAGGCCTGCTGATGGGAAGCTTTTACCCCTTCGTTTCCCGCGCGATGAGCGGTTCCAACGCTCCTGGCCCGTATGCTGTGTCGTTCTATTTCGTCGTGGGCGTTGCTGTTTGCTCGGTCCCCTTCAACCACCTGCTGATGCGCAAGCCGCTCGACGCACAGGCACCGGTCACGATGAATGGATTTTGGGCCGCACCCTTCCGGTGGCATCTCTGGGGAATCCTCGGGGGAGCAATCTGGTGCACCGGCGGGGTCTTCAACTTTGTCGCATCGCGCGCGCACATCGTGGGTCCTGCTGTCTCCTACTCCATTGGGCAGGGCGCGACGATGATTTCCGCATGCTGGGGTGTCTTTATCTGGCGCGAATTCTCATCCGCTCCCGTGCGGGCAAAAACTTATCTCTTCTGGATGTTCGTGCTCTTCCTTTTCGGCCTGACGTTGGTTGCACTGGCCCCCATTTTCTAACCGAGGATGATTTGTGCAGGTACCATCATGCTGAACCGTAAGCCAATTGTTGTTGTGGGCAGTATCAATATCGATCTTGTCGCTAAGGCGGAACGCATTCCGGTTACCGGCGAAACGGTTTCGGGGACTGAATTCCAGACTCATTCCGGGGGCAAAGGGGCGAATCAGGCGGTTGCAGTGGCCCGCCTAGGGTATCCCGTGGGCATGATCGGAAGGCTTGGCAACGATGTATTCGGAACGGAGCTGCGCGAGCATCTGCAAAACGCAGGCATCGACTTGTCAGCGGTGCAAACTACGGAAGGAAGTTCGGGTGTAGCGGTGATTATCGTTTCGCCTTCCGGAGACAACATCATCGTGCCCACCCCGGGCGCAAACGCGGCGCTATCGCCCGCGGACATCGACGCTAACCTCGATATGATTCGCGCTGCAGGCCTTGTGCTCACCCAGCTTGAGATTCCTCTTGAAACCGTAGAGCATCTCGCGAACGTTTGTGCACGCGAAGGCATCCCGCTGATGCTTGATCCGGCTCCGGCGCGTGCGTTGCCAGCGGCTATTCTCACGCGGACGCGATGGTTTACACCGAACGAAACCGAAGCGGCGGTCTATTCAGGCAACGATCTTTTCGATTCTTCCGGGTCCATTGCACGAAAGCTGCTCGCCAAAGGTCCGCAGGCGATCGTCTTGAAGCTGGGAGCGCGGGGTGTCTACCTGGCGGACCGCAATGGTCTGGACCAGCAAATCGATGCATATCCTGTGCGCGCGGTGGACACCACTGCAGCTGGCGACGCTTTCAACGGCGCGTTTGCTGCGGCCCTCATGCTGGGAGAGACTCCCGCGGAGAGCGCGAGATTTGCTGCTGCTGCTGCTGCCATTTCCGTCACCAGGCCTGGCGCTCAACCATCCATGCCCACCATGGCGGAGGTTCAAAAGCTGCTTCACCGGGAAAATGCCTGATGCAGCAGGTGAGTGGACCGACGGTTGAGATCGCTGCGCGTCAGGAATGGCGTCCGCGCCGCCGGTCACATGGATCTCACTCGAAGATGCTCGCGTACGCCTCGTGGGCCGGCAAACGGCTCCCGCGCGAATGGGAGTGGCAGTCCGCTCGCCGAACACTCAGTCATACTTGGCCTTGCCCGCGGCGCAACACTTTCTGGGAGCCCGACATCGCGCTTGCTCAAGCTCGTGCGGCGGTGTGCTTTGGCGCGTGTTCGGCAAGTCTATCCGTAAGAAATTGCATGTACTCCTGTATTCCCCCCCCGGTTTTTGCTGAAACCGCGAAATGGCGCATCCCTGGTCGTACGGCTTGAATGTTTGCCTTCACGGATTCTTCGTCGAATTCAACGGCCTCAGCGAGATCCATTTTTGTGATCACCGCTATATCTGCGCTGTTAAATATTGTGGGATACTTCAGCGGCTTGTCCTCGCCTTCGGTAACCGATAGCAGGACGAGGCGGAGATTCTCGCCGAGGTCATAGGAAGAAGGGCATACCAGGTTGCCAACGTTCTCGATGAAAAGAAAATCGAGTTGGCCGATGTCCCAACCGTCGAGAGCACGATCGATCATTACCGCTTCCAGATGGCACAGCGTTCCGGTTGTTATCTGTTTCACCGGAGCCTGGCTGCGCGCGAGTCGGATGGCATCGTTTTCTGTGGCAAGGTCCCCTACCAGTGCAGCCACGCGATAATTCTGCCGCATAAGCGTAAGCGTCTTTTCGAGGAAAGCCGTCTTGCCCGCGCCCGGGCTCGAAACCAGGCTCACAACAAATGTCCCCTGCGAGCGGAAACGCTCGCGCAGCGCCCGAGCCACCACGTCATTCTGCTTCAGGACATTCTTACGTACTTCCAACAGGCGCGGTTCGGCGCTCATCTCCTACCTCCAGGGCACTAATGACCAGTTCTCTTCCGTGAATAATGTCTGAGGTTGGCGCGCCGCAGTCGGGACAGCAGAACCATTGCATCGATCTCAAGGTCTTTTGGGCATTACAGGTCGGGCAGTACACCTCAATCTGAACTTCCCGAATCACGAGGCGGGAGCCTTCCAGGGACGTGCCTTTGCAGGCAATCTCATAAGAGAAACGCAGAGCCTCTGCGACGACTCCGGATAACGGTCCGAGCTCCAGATGAACGGCGTCGATCGTAACACGGCGACGTTCGGCCTCGTCCACAGCCATGTCGATAATGCTCATTGCGATGGAGAGTTCATGCATAGGACGCTCCGTTAATCCGCCCTTCTTGAAATGCCGCGAGCGCGGCCTGCCCGAGGCTGATCCCGCCATCATTCGGTGGGACGGCGTGGTTGATCCATGTTCGAAGTTTTGCGGCGCCCAGAAGCGGTTTTAAATCTTCCAGGAGCAGTCCGTTCTGGAGGACGCCTCCCGACAAGACGACCGTTTTAAGGCCGCGCTCCTCGCAGATAATTTTGATCGCCGAGCACAAGCCGCGCGCAATCCCCAGTTGAAATGCACGAGCAATCTCGGATGTCGATCGTCCACGAATCCGGTCACGGATCATAGCCCCAAGCAGTGGCCGGAAGTCAAGCTGATGGCCGTCAAATGGGAATGGATACGCATCAAGAGGCGGCGAGCTGCGAGCGAGTTGCTCCACCCAGATCGCAGCCTGTCCTTCGAAGGTTGTCTGTCTGACGAAACCCAGCAGAGCTGCGGCCGCATCGAAGAACCTGCCTATCGACGTGGTAGAAAAGACGCGCACATCGCGTTCTATGAGTCGCAGCGCTCCCCGATAGCGCAAGCCGAAGTGAAACGGGGCGGCAGCCAGGTCCGGAAGGCCGTCTATCTGGGAAAGAAAACCGACGGCAGCCTGCACCGGATGCTGAGCGGCGGCATCGCCTCCGGCAAGCGCCGCCTGCCGCAGATGCGCAACCCGCTCGAAGCCGCGCTCGACACTCCCGACAAAAATTTCGCCGCCCCAAATGGTCCCGTCGTCTCCGTATCCGGTACCGTCAAGGCTGACGCCAACTACGGTTTCTTCCCACTCACCGCGTTCAGCGAGAACCGATGCTACATGCGCGCGATGATGTTGCACAGCGTACCGCTTGACAACCGGCAATCCGAAAGCATGCGTCGTGGACGCATATTGCGGATGGCAGTCGTGCGCAACCAGGAGATCGTCCCATCGCACATCGTACATAGAGATCAGATCAGCCACGGTTTCTTCGAAGGCTCGGAAGGCCGGGTAGTGATCCAGGTCACCGATGTGCTGGCTGACAAATGCCTGTCCATCGACGACGAGAGTGATTGAGTTCTTGAGGTCGGCGCCCAAGGCGAGAATCGGGCGCTTGGCGGGCAGCATCGCGACTGCTCCGGGGGCGTAGCCGCGCGCGCGTCGCAAAATCATGGGGCCGAAAGCTCCAACGCGCGCGACAGAATCATCGACGCGGCGCGCGACGGAACGCTCTCCCATCAGGAATGCGTCGGCAATTCCAGAAAGACGCGCAAGGGCATCGTCATCCTCGTACGCAATCGGTTCGCTGGAGCGATTGGCACTGGTCATCACCAGGACATCTGGAGCGCCAGAGGCGAAGAGCAGGTGATGGAGTGGCGTGTACGGCAGCATTACTCCCAACTCGTCATTTCCGGGTGCGACTCCGGTAAGCTCCTGCTTTCGAGGCGCGAGAACAATCGGACGAGGGATAGACGTTATGAGGGCTTCGGTATCGGAAGAAAGGTGAACCAGATTGCGAGCGGTTTCCAAATCTTTGGCCATCAATGCAAACGGTTTTTCTTTCCGGAACTTTCGTTCGCGCAGGTCGGCCATCGACTCCGGGTTTCGGGCGTCGCAGGCCAGGTGATAGCCGCCCAGCCCCTTGATCGCAACGACTTTTCCTTCGCGAAGCAGTTGGGCCGCTTTGTCGATTGCTCCTTTGCCATCATCAACAGTTGCCCCTTCCTCGTGCAGAGAATATAGAGGACCGCATTCAGGACACGCGACCGGTTGCGCATGGAATCGCCGGTTGGCGGGATCGTGATATTCCGCACTGCAGTAGTCATCCAGCGGCCACTGGCGCATCGTGGTGTTCGGCCGGTCATAGGGCAACGCAAGGATGACGCTGTAGCGAGGCCCGCAGTTCGTGCAATTGATATAGGGATAGCCGCATCGCCGATCCGACGGGTCGAAAAGCTCCGCCAGGCATTCCTCGCAGATGGGGAGATCCGGCGAAACGCAAACTGTCGGCCGGTCTCGCCGCTCGCTTTCGCGGATTGTGAATTCGCTCAGACCCTCGCATGGTGCGGGTCCTACTTCAACCTCGTTCAGTTCAGCAGCAGCGGGCGGTTTCGTTTGCATTTCTCGAACGAATGCGGCCAGGTCCTTTTCAGCGCCCTCGAGATGAATCTCAACACCCTGGTCGCCATTGAGCACCCATCCCGTGAGGGCGTTTGCCTGAGCCAGGCGATACACAAAAGGGCGAAAACCAACTCCCTGAACTACTCCGCGCACGCGAATGGAGCAGGCAGTCGCCATCACGACCTCGACCCGACAACGCAGCCGCGGCCGTGCCATCCCACCTGGATCACTCTTCCGTCCTCGACAAGAATGGGAACCGTCAGGAGACCGCTGTCGAGTGACCGCAAGCGTTCGCGGGCCTCGGCATCGGCATCGATGTCGTATTCGACGAACTCCCGGCGGGTCCATTCCAGCCATTCGCGCAATTCTTCGGTGTAAGGACAGCTACCCGTGCCGTAGAGTTCAAGCTTCGCCATGCGCGAGCACCTCCAAAGTTTCGCGGATGACGTGATAAGCGGACGCCTGGACTTCCTGTATGCGCGGGATATAGTCGCTGCGAATGATGATGGGAAAATCGGCGAGGCCGCGGCGATAGATTTCTCCGCCGTCACAGCCGAGGAGAGCAATGGTGAGTAGACCGCGCTTGCGTGCCTCTTCCAGAGCCATCACGATGTTGCGAGATCCTCCGCTGGTTGAAATGCCGATAGCAACATCTTCCGGTCGCGCCTGAGCAATCAGTTGCCGAAGGAAAATGACCTCGGCGCCAACATCGTTCGCCAGCGCAGTGATGTTGGCCGGTTCCATGGACAGCGAGATTGCCGGAACTGGATGGTACCCGGTCGGAGGCAGTATGCAGTCCAAGGCCCAGTCGTTGGCGTCGGTTGCTGATCCGCCATTTCCGAAGATGATCAGCTTTCCGCCCTGTGATAGCCGCTCACGGATGGCGAGCGCGGTGTTAGCGATCTGTTCGGACTGTTCCTGCGCCAATCGCTTCCGCAGCAGGGTGTCGTCATGCACTTTCAGCTGTATCGAAGCCGCCACATCTTCGACGACATCGGTCGTTTTCTGCTTCTTGTGTCCGAGAAATGGATAGAGAAATTCCGATTGGCCCACGTCCTGGCCGAGTTCGCGATGTTCGAAGAAGACGTGTACGGTTTCCCAGAGGGTGTGATAGAAAATTTCGACCAGTTCCTGATGGATAAAGGGGTCAGGCGTAGCCGACTCAAGGGCGTATGAGCCTTCAGTGCCGGGCAGGGCGAATGTCATCGCTCCGCGCGAATGTGACATTGCCAAAGCAGCCACCACTTCAGGATCGCCTTCGGGAGGACCGAAGCCCATCACGATGTCGTCAGGGCGGAGGATTGCATCGAGCCATCGATGGAACGCCATGGAGAGGTCAAGCGCAGGAAGGGCGCGCTTTCCGACGATGACCGGATGCACGAACTCGACGGAAACATGCTGCGCGTCCGTAGCGTATGGGCCGCGGCCGAAGGCCAGAAGGCGTCCACCTCGCAGAAAGCGCTCGGACATCTCGCGGCAGGCTTCCGCCAGTTGCCTTGCCTCCCCAGCGAAGAACTGCTCGATAATCTCATTGCGCACGAGCAGGCGCACTTCAATCTGCGCAGTCAGTTTGCAAGCCGTTTCCATTGCCGCCTCTCTAACAGATGCGTGGCAGAGGGTCCCCGACCAGCATGTCGACGATCCGGCTGCCGCCGTAGCGTGTAGTTACCAGCACACCGCAGGCGGGTTCGGTTCGCACCTCGCCGATGATGAACGCGTCCTCGCCGCCCTCTGTCCTGTTCAGAGCGTTCAGCGCTGCATCAGCGTATTCCGGCGCGACCACGGCAAGAAACTGGCCTTCATTTGCGCTATGCAGCGGGTCGAGCCCAAGCAATTCACATGCACCTCGAACCTCATCGCGCATCGGAATCTCCTCTTCCGACAACACGATCCCCAGGCCGCAGTCGCGGGCAAGCTCATTGAGCGAAGTGGCGACACCTCCACGCGTGGGATCGCGCATCCAGCGGATTCCCGGTGCTGCTTCATCGACCATCGCTTCTATCAGAGGCAGGACACAGCGCGTGTCTGAGGACAGGTCCGCTTCAAGATCCAGCTCTCCGCGCGCGAGCAGGATGGTTATGCCGTGGTCTCCGATGGGTCCTGAGAGGATAACTTTGTCGCCGGGACGAACCGATCGCGCATCGATCGTGACTCGCGGCATGAAGCGGCCGATGCCGGTCGTTGTGATATACATGCCGTCGGCTTTGCCCCGCTCGACTACTTTCGTATCTCCCCCGACCATAACAACACCGGCACGATGAAGCGCGGCTGCCATGGCGCGGATCTCGCCCTCAAGAACAGATGCAGGCAGTCCCTCTTCGAGAACAAAGGTGGCGACCATGGCTTGACCCTTCGCTCCTGAAACAGCCAGATCGTTCATGGTTCCATTCACGGCGAGCTCGCCGATAGAGCCGCCGGGAAACTTAAGCGGATTCACGACGAAGCTGTCCGTGGTAATAGCAACGGAAGCACCGTCGATCCTGACATTGGCGGCATCGCCGAGGGGAGCGTTTGCGTTTTCAAAGAGTAGCGGGGCAAACAAACCTTCCACGAGTCTGCGACTGGCTTTGCCGCCGGCGCCGTGCGCCATCTCAATCTGCGGATCTCGAAAGCGCACAGAGGGGAGTGCGCTTTCCGCCGCAGTCTTTCCGTTCAGGCCACCGAGCTGATGCTGGTCACCATTGCTACTGCCTTGCGATGTTCGTAGTTGTAATATGCTGCGCATGAACCCTCTGAAGAAACCATAAGCGCGCCGATTGGATGTTCCGGAGTGCATTCATTGCCGAACAGTTTGCACTGCGCCGGCTTGAGCACGCCCTTGAGAACCTCTCCACATTGCGCGGCTTTGGGGTCGGTAACCCGGGTGCCGGGGATCGGGAAGCGCTGCTCGGCATCCCACTCGGCGTATTCGTCGCGGATCTTCAAAGCCGATTGAGAGATGAATCCGAGGCCGCGCCATTCAAAGTAGGGCCTAAGCTGAAAGACTTCCGCCATCGCCTTCAGTGCGGCGCGATTACCCTCCCACGGCACAACGCGTTTGTACTGGTTTTCCACTCGCGCTTCTCCTGCTTGAAGCTGCCGAAGCAACATGACAATGGATTGAAGCAAATCGAGCGGTTCGAATCCTGACGTAACCACCGGCTTGCCCTCGTTCCTGGCGATCCATTCATAGGGGCGGCAGCCGATCACGGTTGAGACGTGTCCCGGTCCAATGAATGCATCGAGGCGCATGTCGGGGGAGTCGAGAATCGCCCTGATGGCCGGAATGATCGTCACGTGATTGCAGAAGACGGAAAAGTTGGCGATGCCCTCCGCCTTGGCCCGCATGAGCGTGAGTGCGGTGGACGGTGCCGTCGTCTCGAATCCAATCGCGAAGAACATGACGTGCCTGTCGCGATTCCTTCGCGCGATCTGGAGAGCATCCGCCGGCGAATAGACGATGCGCACATCGGTGCCGCGGGCTTTGTGTTCAAGGGGACTCCCGTGGGCGCCGGGCACGCGCATCATGTCTCCAAAGGCCGCGAAGATCACATTGGCATTCCTGGCAACGGCAAGGCCGTCGTCAATTCTTCCCATCGGAAGAACGCAGACCGGGCACCCGGGGCCGTGAATCAACTCAATGTTGGAGGGCAGCACGTCCTTCAGGCCGAAGCGGTAAATGGCATGCGTGTGGCCGCCGCAAACCTCCATGATGCGATAGTGTCTCGCCGGATCGGCGAGGCGATAGATCTCCTCGGAAGCTCTCGTGATCAGTTCAGGGTCCCGAAATTCGTCTACATATCGCATGTACGACCTCTACACGGTTTCGCTCGGATCAGCTCTTCAAGGAAAGGCTTTAACTTAGCCTGGGACTTCCATTCATGTGTTCGCCTCTCTCTTCAAGACCGTATCCGCGCACTTCCTCGATGGCCTGTTCAGTCTCGCCGAGCATGTGGAGAAGATGCATCTGCTCCATTGCATCCTGCTCGCTGATCTTGGTCATCGCGAAGCCCACGTGGATCAGAACCCAGTCGCCAATCATCGGCATGTCATCCTGCAAGAGTCCCAAGTCCACCTTGCGGCGCACACCTGTCACCTCTACCGTTCCCAGCTGCGTCTGGCCAGGAACGAATTCGACGATCTTGCCTGGAATCGCTAGACACATTCCGCCGTTTCCTCCATTGAAAGCTGCTCAACACTCACAGAAGTCGTTTTCATTCTTGTCTCCGAGCCACGATCTCAAAGGAAAACTTAAGCTCATCTTTCAACTTGAGTGCGCCTCCGGCAACAGAAACCAGTTTTATGTTGTAGTCGGTCTGGTCCAGCGAGAAATCACCCGACGCCCGTAGCATACTCCCTAATAATGCGACGCGCGCAGTGATCGTCTGACTGCGCTTCACGCCATGCAGAGTCAGCTCTCCGTTGAGCGTGGCCGAGTAGAGCATATCCGTCATCTTCGTAACCGAGATGCCGGGAGCCTCATAGAGGATTTCCGAAAACTTCGCCGTCTCCAGAACCTCCTGATTCATCAGGCGTTCGATTTCACGCCGATCTTTGTCGCTGATGTCGTTCTGCACGCTCAGAGAAGATGCCTTGATTGAAAGCCGGAAAGAGCTGTCCTCGAGCTTGTCGGGATTGAAGCTCATCTCGCCGCTAAAGTCGCGAATGCCAATGAGGGGGTTGTGGCCCATTGCCGCCAGCAGTCCCGTCGCAAAGGCACTCACGTTGAACCGGCTGGCCCGGCCGTCGATGACGTAGCGATCCGAAACCGTCTCAGCCGCTTCGACAGCGGCAGTCGTAATCTCATCCATGCAGTGTTCTCCGCTCACATTGTCCGCAGTTTCAGATATCGCTCAATGTCGGGCATCGCAGCCTGAGCCAGGTTGCCGACTCCGAGTCGCGACATATAGCGGCGAACGAAGGGATTGGAAAGAATCAATCCCGCTCCGAAGATCATCAACGCCACGCCTCCTAGCATGTAAAGCGTGTCCTTATCGCTTCCGTTTCCATTCGTGGTGGGTTCAAGTATTTCCATAGCCACGGCACATCTCCTTTCGCTTGCTTACTTTTGGTTCTTTGTAGTCGAAGGATCTTCATTCAAAATTTCTTCTACGAGTTTCTCCACTACTCTCACCGCCTCATGCACGGCGGCCTGAACGGGAGCGCTCAAGCCCATCTGCCCATCGTCGCCACCGAAAGTTCCAGGCTCGCATCCCACCAGCAGCACGCGCTTTAGCGGACCATGCATGGCAGTTGCCATGCGCAGCACGTTCATGGGATTCATGGCGTGGGGTTCGACGAAGCTGGCTTGAGGCAGTGAAGCAGCGGGATCGTTCAGATCGGGCTCGACCACATAGACCGTTCCTGGAGGCTGTCCGTGGGGAAAAGCATCGATCAGGATGGTAGTTTCGTACCCGTCCTGTAGCGCATAGGCGAGATCGAAACCTCGTATTCCAAAATCGGCAACGCGCACGGAAGTCGGGAAGCTGCCCTGGGCAAGCTGTTGGGCTACTTCGACTCCGAAGCCGTCGTCTCCGAGAAAAATGTTTCCGATCCCAGCCACCAGAATGCGGGGCTTCTGAGCGACGTCCTTCTGGTGCTGGTCGTTGATTTGATCTTGGGGAGGAAGCGGCTCGACCTCAGAGGGGTTGAAGAAGAAGCGATGACCAGGCTGGCGAAGCAATCCCATATCGCGGCCTGGGTCGTCGTCGAGCACCACACAGACGTGCGATTTACCTTCGTAATCCTGCTCGATACTCTCGATTGTCGCGATCTGTCCGTGCAGCGCGATATCCAGAATGTCTCCGCCTTTGTGGGGGAAAAGGCGCACGCGATCGCCTGTTCTTACCTCCACGCCCGAGATCAACAGGTGATCGATGAGTGTCTTGTCTTCGAGCAATTGCCACTCCCACTCGTTCATCGCGCCTCCCGGGTCACTGGGTGTAGCCCTCGCAATGCGCCATGGAGTTTCATGAATTGTTCAGGCGGCATGTTCTCGGTGCGTTCGAGTATCTGTCGGGCGCGCTGGTCCGTTTGCCGCATCTCATGCTTTTCTTCGTCGGTCATGGTCAGGATGCGCAGGGAGAGAATCTCGTCGATCTCGGTGCCGTCAAAGAGGCTTCCAGGGCTTTCGGGAGCAATTTGCGGATAGTCGTAGACAATGATGGGCGACGACAACATGGTGTCACGATCACCCTCATCGCCAACCAGAACCGGCCAGGTTCCAATGTTGCTGCATTCGGCGGCGAGACTCCTCAAATCCTCGGGAGGATCGAGCAGGGAGACGAAGTGGCCGCTTTCAGTAGTCAGGATGGTGTGCACAGAGACAAGCGAATACATCAAGGCGTCCGCGCGGGTCTGTTGTTGAGGCGCTTCGTCCGAAGTAAGGTTGCGAACACGCACGGCAATCTTAATCACGTCGTTCGGGCAATTCGTCGAGTCGATTTCTATCGACCCCCGGAGCGCCTCCCACTGGCGCATGATCACACCTGCGATCACGCAGTTTTCGTCGCGCAAAGGCTCAAGCTCTCTTCCGGATGGAAATGTGAACATCACGGGCCGGCTCAAAGAAAAAGTGGCAGGACGCAGCGTAGGCACGATGACTTCGCGTTCGACTGCTTCCTGCCATGACGTAAAAGTGTGTCCACCAGCGTCCAACTTTTCGACAGTCTCGAATTCCGGCTCTCTGTCGTGTGGAAGCTCGAACAGACGATGTTTGAGCTTTCCGATAGAGCGATTGACAATCTGCAGGAATCGAATCTTCACGTTGAGCTGCGTGGATGAATCTGCCTGCAGGAGACATTCTGTCTGCATCATCCAGGCTTCCGAGCCAGCCTGCGCCTCGCTGTAGGCACGCGGGCAGAGCACGCCGAAGTTCCATCGCTGCTGATTTTTCACGGCCGTCGCCCGATAGGGGTAGAGCATGTAGCCCTCGTAGAGCAAGGCTTCAGCAATCTTTTCCACACGGTCGAGATTCACGAGTTCACCGTCTCTTCCACAGGCAGCACGCGCTCCAATGTCTGTTCCCAGGTGGGAATTCCGTGCTGAGTTTTGTAATGGTAGAGACGCTCGAAGACGTCGCGTCGCAAATTCAGCCAGACGTTGTTGGGATAGTAGGAATCCATCATCTCGCGCCAGACTGCGATGGGGAACTTGAACCGGGCCTCCTGCTCCCAGGAAATCGGCGCAACCTGCAAGGCCTCGTCGGAACCCTCGTAGAATACGGTGCCGCTGAACTGGAAACAGAGCGGTATCTCTCCCTCGGTTAGACCTTCAAAGTATTTTGTGGCGGCAACGTTGAAATCGAAGGTGCAATGAATAAGGAGATCGGCAAGCGCGGTGCCTTGGAAGCTGGGGACGACAAGGCTGGTATGAGTCCACAGCAGGCTGCGCAGAGTCTGGCTCCAACGCTCGGGCTCTCCGAAGAGGTCGCGCATGCGCGCCTGCTCTTCTGAGTTATAGCGACGGCGGCTGACATCAATCTGGATTTGGCAGCGCAGGGCAACCGTATGGATGGCCTCAGAGGCATATGCGTTGGCGATGCGCAGCTTAAACGCAATCGTAGGCGCTATCGCGAACGGGACGACGGCTGCCTCCTGGATCTTGAAGCTTAGTTCAGGCATTCGCTTCCCCATTCAGAATGTCGGCTCGCGATCTGAGATCGGTGAAGAAGCGTCCAATCTCTCCCCAAACCTCGGTGCCTCCGGACAGCCCTTTCCAGTTGGCGCGAATGAGGCCGACAAGCCGATAACACTCGTCGATGGGAGCGATATAGTACTCGGCGCAGCATAGCTCGTGTGCGTGGCCGACGCGATTGACGAGCAAGGCTTCGATATCTGGCCGAAGGTGATTCAGGGCCGCATTCTGCTCGACGATCTCATTCCATGCATCGAGAGGGAGCAATGATTCCACCGCTCCGGCTGGACTCGGATACAGTGGGATGATTCGGCCTTCGATACTCGAATGAAAAAAGAACGCCATATTGATAGGAATCATCAAGTTATCCCATTGCGCGTCCGTCATCTTGAAGTTAGCCAGAAGCTGAGCGCGCCGGGAGACGCGACGATACTTGCCCCCGGCCATTCCGTCGAAGAGGGTGGCGCAGGCTTCGCAGGCGCAGAGGATCTTTCGCGAGGCGATCTCAACCAGGTGCGGATGTTGATGCGCCACGGCCAGGCTGCACAACTCGCAGCGTTCGACCGGGCGTCTGGGACGCGCAAACTGGCGAAGGGTCGCGAATGCCTGATCTAAAGATGCAGATCGGGGTGCAGATGTGCCAGCAGGCAAATTCAAAGACTTCAATCGGCACCGTCCACTTCCGCACCGTGAGCAGCCAGTGCCGACGCACCGACCGGATACTTCAACAGGTTCTGCAGCGGAACAAATCCGGAAGATGGCTCGTCTTCGGGTGCGTGGATGGCGAGGGAGGTCAGATCGGGTGCCATATCGTAAATGCACTCTTCCACGATCGCCTGAAGATTTTTAGTCGTTGATCCGCAAGCATGGCCTGATGTGACAAGGCGGACCTGGATGGCTCCGTCTTGTATTCTCACCAGTTCCACCCGGGCATCGAATTTGCGCAGGCGCGTCCCCGCGGTGTCCAGGGCCTTCAAAACGCGGGTTTCGATGTCGTCGGGATGCAGAGAATAGAGGAGAAGCAGATTGCGAACGATCGGATCCTGGCCGAGCTTGCCGATCAAAGCTTCGCCCGACAGACCGGACTCGAAAACAACCTCCATAATCCGCTCCAGCCCGGTGCCGTGGACTTCCATGAGGAGCTGGACCAGCTCACGTGCCGCAACCTTCGATCTATCATCCGGTCGAGCGCCCGGCGTCTGGTCGAGTTCACCGACCAGTGTGCCGAGCTGCCGGATCTTTTCCTGGAAATCTTTTTCGTCAGCCACGGCACTCCTTCTCCGAGCGCTATCGAACGAGAGCGCAGCCCCACAAATCAATCCTTCAGGCCCTACACTTCTCGCACTCCGCCCAAAACCTGGTTAATGTCAGCATCACAACGAGCTTAAGGTTGCAGCCCGAACATGGGAGAATGATGCGTCTCAAGCACCTTGCCATTCCCCAGATACATATGCACTCCACAAGGCAGGCAGGGGTCGAAACTCCTGACGGCTCGCATAATGTCAATTCCCTTGAAGTTCTCGGGACCATTTTCTTCGAAGATTGGCGTATTTTGCACCGCGTCTTCGTAGGGACCGGGCGTGCCGTAGACGTCGCGTGGGTTCGCGTTCCACGGTGTCGGCGGATAGGGATGATAATTAGCAATTTTGTGGTTACGAATTACCACGTGATGCGAAAGCACTCCGCGGACTGCCTCGTGGAAGCCGCATCCTATGGCCTCTTCCGGAACCTTGAAGTCGTTCCAGGTCTTGGTCCTGCCGGCGTGCAGCTCGGCGAGCGCCTGTTCTGCGAAGTGCAGAGCGGCTGCAGCGGCGTAGGCCTGGAAGTAAGTGCGAGCGCGATCGCGTTCAATGGCGTTGCTCCATTTTGGAATCTTCCACTCGAGCTCGGTCTCGGGCAGGGACATGGTCTTGGGCAGGTAGATCTTGACGCTGTGGCCGGTGGCCTTGATGTAGCCGATGTCCACGATGCCGGCCAGCGCGGTCGCCCAGAAGCGCGCAATCGGACCGCCGCCGGTGTCCAGTGCCAGATAGTCGCCTGTACGCTTGTCGTACCAGCGTGGAGACATGACCCACGTGTACTTGCCCGCGAAGTCACGCCTTTGCGGTTTGGGATAGGTGCTCTGATTCCAGGGATGCCGCTGGTCGACGGGATTGCCCAACGGATCCTTCTTCACAAAGGTTTCTGCATTCTGCCAATCATCGTAGTAGGAGCTGCCGAGCAGGATGCGGATGTTCAGGTTGATGTCGACCAGATCCGTCGTCACTAGTTCGCCGTCCACTACGACGCCAGGCGTCACGAACATTGCGCGGCCCCAATCAGTCATCCTCTCGTAGGTGTAGTCGCACACATCAGGGTTGTTGAACGAGCCCCAGCAGCCAAGAAGAATCCGGCGCCTGCCGACTTCTTCGTAGCCGGGGAGGGCTTCATAGAAGAAATCGAAGAGGTCGTCATGCAGCGGCACAACCTTCTTCATGAACTCCACGTATTTCATCATTCGAACGATGTAGTCGGTGAAGAGCTGAACGGTTGGGACGGTGCCAACTCCGCCGGGATAGAGAGTCGACGGATGCACATGCCGTCCCTCCATCAGGCAGAACATCTCGCGGGTCATGCGGCTCATCTGCAGTGCCTCGCGATAGAAAGCGCCGGTGAAGGGATTGAGCGCCTTCATGATGTCGCCGATCGTCCGGTAGCCGTGCAGTTCAGCATGCGGCGAGGCAGTGTTTTCCGCCTTCTCCCAGACGCCGGGGTTGGTTTCTTTCACCATCTGCTCGCAGAAATCCACGCCGACCAGGTTGTCCTGAAAGATGTTGTGGTCGAACATGTATTCGGCGGCTTCGCCGAGATTGACGATCCATTCTGCAATCGGCGGCGGCTTTACTCCAAACGCCATGTTCTGCGCGTAGGTGGCGCAGGTGGCGTGATTATCGCCGCAGATGCCGCAGATGCGGCTGGTGATGAAGTGAGAGTCTCGGGGGTCTTTTCCCTTCATGAAGATGCTATAGCCACGGAAAATTGACGAGGTGCTATGACACTCGGCGACTCTCCTTTTGCCGAAATCAATCTTGGTGAAGATACCGAGACTGCCCACAATCCGAGTGATCGGATCCCAATTCATTTCTACTAACTGGCTCGGCTGGGTTCCCTCTTCTTTGCGTTCCACAGTAATCGTGCCCATCTTGGTCACTCCTTAAGTGAGTTAGCAGAGCTAGTGAGTCAGTAAGACCTGGGGTGGTAGCCAGTCGTGAGTTCTGCGCGTGGATGCCTCCACTTCGGCTCCTTGTTCACCGTCGAGTTGGTCATTGAGCGCAGAGCTCGAATCCCTCTGCCATATGCGGAGATCGCAGTGGTGGAGAGCTTTGCGCCCGGAGGCTCATCCATGAAGGGCATAAATTTGTCTGGAAAGCCGGGCATCGTGCAACCGATACAGATACCACCAACATTCGGACAGCCTCCGATACCGGCCATCCAGCCGCGCTTGGGCACATTGCAGTTCACCACGGGACCCCAGCAGCCCAGCTTCACGATGCATTTGGGTGAGCTATATGAGGTGGCAAAGTCTCCACTTTCGTAATATCCAGCGCGATCGCATCCCTCGTGTACCGTTGTTCCAAACAACCAGGTGGGCCGGAGCTGATCGTCGAGCGGAATCATCGGAGCGAGCCCCGCCACCTGATAGAGCAGGTAGAGCACAGTCTCCATAAAGTTGTCCGGCTGAACGGGGCAACCGGGAACATTCACGATGGGCAGTCCCGCCTTCGATTTCCAATCCCAGCCCAGGTAATCGGCGAGACCCATACATCCGGTTGGATTGCCCTCCATCGCATGAATGCCCCCATACGTCGCACAGGTGCCGCAGCCAATCACTGCGAGCGCCTTTGGAGAAAGACGATCGATCCACTCATTCGTAGTAATCGGCTGGCCGGTGTCTGGATTGGTTCCCATAGCCGCCCAGTAACCCTCTTTCTTGATCTTCTCGTTGGGAATGGAACCCTCGACGACCAGGACGAACGGATCAAGCTTGCCTTCTTCCGCCAGATACCAGTACTTCATGAAGTCATCGCCAACCTCATAGGCAAGAACCGGATTATGCAGGTGCACTTTCGGTAATCCAGGAATTGCGCCGAGCAGGACGTCTTCAATGCTGGGCTGCGTCGCGGCGGTAATCGACACAGAATCTCCATCACAGCCAAGACCAGCCGTGATCCAGACAATGTGCACTTCGGCTACGGCAGGTTTCTTCTGTGTGACTCGGCCGTAAGGCACTGCTTGCTCTGTCATGCCGGAATCTCCTCTCGGAACTACGATCTTTTCTTACGAGATGGCAGGCGGGGTTTCGCCGCCGTCACAAGCGAACAGGCCATAGGAACAGAGGCGAAATTCGACTCACAAGCAGGACAGACCCTATTTTTTCTTCATCCGAAATACTTCGGACGGCATAGGGGATTCCCTGATCCGACGGGTTGGCGCTTCAAGACCGCACCGAATCGGAGCTTTATGAGGTCTTTTCGCTGATTTTCGTTTGAATAGCGTGCTGGACAAGCTCGCGTCCGCTTCGCAGCGACAACTTGTCTTTGATATGAGCTTGATAGGTTTCGACCGTCTTCATGCTGAGGTGGAGGTTCTCGGCAATCTGGCGCGTGCCACAGCCTTCGCCGATCAGACGGAATACTTCAAGTTCGCGATCGGAAAGAGCGGAAAGACGCGAACTCATATCCGCTGAACCGCCACTGATGTATTGGTGGAGCAACTTGTTTGCCATTCGATCGCTGAGGTAGATATCTCCACTGAGAATGCGCCGCACGGCAACCAAGACTTTCTCAGTGGCCTCCTGCTTCATGATGTAGCCATTGGCACGGGCCCGGAGGGCACGTTCAGCGTAAATCGACTCGTCATGCATGGAGAGGATCAACACCGGGAGATCGGGGTACAAGGTTCGGAGATTCTTCAGCAGGTCGAGTCCATCGGGACCATTCAGAGATATATCCGCAATCAGAATGTCAGGCCTCTTTGCAGCGATTGCCTTCATGGCGGCCTGCGCCTCTTCCGCTTCGCCGCAAACAACCAGATCCTGCTCCCGGTTAATCATTAACGCCAGGCCCTGACGCAACAGAGGGTGGTCATCTACGACAAAGACCGTCTTCCTCCTGACCCGGGTGGCACCTTGCGACCTGGTCTGCGCGATGGAAGTGCTATGCATCGCTCTTCACCGGAAAGGTGCAGGTAACCACCGTTCCCTGAGTAGTGTCTGGTCGTACTTCAAGAGCTCCGCCAATGATTCCAGCCCGGTAATTCATGATATGGAGTCCCATGCCCTGGGTGGCCGCAAGGCCTTCCGCAATACCCTTGCCGTCGTCTTTAATCGTCAATTTGCCCCTGCCCTGTTCGGCCGTCAATTGAATCAGGATCTTCCGCGGATCGCCGTGCTTGATCGCATTGTTCACCGCCTCTTGAGCGATGTGATAGAGATGCGTAGCCATAGCGTCGTCGTGAATCAGGACAGGCGCTTCACACTGGAACCGGCATGGCACTCCAAAGATATCTTCTACTTCAGCCGCCCACAGCTGCAGTGCAGACATCAACCCCTGCGCATCGGAAACTACGGGAAGCAGCCCTCTGGCTAACTCGCGGGTCTTATGGATCGCTTCGTTTACCAGCCTCACGATCTTGGTTGCGTCATCGGCCTCTGACCTCTTTTTCTCCGTTAGCTTCGCTTCATGCACCTTTGCCATGAAGGCGATCCCGGTCAGATGTTGACCGAGACCGTCATGCAGATCCTGCCCGATTCGACGCTGTTCCCGTGCGCTGATGTCCAGAATCGCTTTCTCCAAATGCTTTCGCTCGGTAATGTCTATGCCTGTGGCGATGATGTAATTGGAGGTGTCCCCAACGCCCGGCAGCAGCGTGCTCGTCCAGGCGATCAGCCGCTGGTCTCCATGCCGCGTCACCCAACAACTCTGATAATCGTGAGGGAGAAGGTCGGCGCGCATGACTTCAAAGATGCTCCTGAAGCGGTCTGCCTCTTCCCCGAAAAGAAACAGGTCCCAGACACATCTGCCCTGAGCCTCCTCCTTCGTATATCCGGTGGTGAGTTCGCATGCCGGATTGAATCGCAGGATGCGTCCTTCGCCGTCGAGGACGACGACCAGAGCCCCCACCGTATCCAGGATCGTTGAAACGAAGTTGCGCTCTTCCTGGAGCTCTTCTTCGATACGTTTGATGTCCGAAATATCGAATGCAACGCCGTGAATAAACCAAGGGCGGCCGTCCTCCCGTCGCTTCATCCTTGCGTCGCAGTGGAACCAGATGACGCGACCATCGCGCGCGATCACCCGGTATGAGGACCGCAGGGGCTTGCCCGAGAGGAACATTTCGGCCGCCTCCAGGCTCCAGCGCTGCTTATCATCGGGATGAATGCGCTGATACCAGCGAACGGGGTCTTCCAGCCACTCCTCTCGCGAATAGCCTAATGCCTCCTCGATCTGTGGGCTAATATAAGCTTCGCTGATACCCCGGTCGAGATAAGCCATGAAGACAACCGCCGGTATCTGCTCCAGCAGTGCGCGATATTTCGCCTCAAGATTCGGCGTTGGCGCATCCGGCGGCTTGGCATTCCTTTTGGATGGTTGGTCGAAGACATTCCCGAGAGTTGTGCCTGAGTCGGCAAAGACTCTGGCAAGATCGAGAAGAACCGCTTCCGCTTCGCCGATATCCAGTAATCCTTCATTGAAAGCTGGGGGCCGATTCTTGGTCGGTTTACTGGCGGTTCGCGCTAACGACGACATGGCTCACTCCGAATAATGCCTGCTTAATCATTTGGCCTTTCAATCAGAGAATCCCTGCGCATCATTGTGGTTGCCCGGCTCATGACGCCTTTGCCGCCAGCTTGGCTCCTTATTGAGAGACGCCTGCGTAAAGCGGCGCAATGCGTGGATCGCTCGCCCGTAGGTTTGGACCGCAGCTGAAGACAACAGCGAGCCGGGTGGCTGGTCCATGAACGGCATAAACTTATCTGGAAATCCCGGCATCGTGCATCCGATGCAGATACCGCCCACATTTGGGCATCCGCCAACCCCACCCATCCAGCCGCGCTTGCCCACATTGCACTGCACAACTGGTCCCCAGCACCCGAGTTTCACGATGCAGAGCGGTGAGCCATATTCTTCCGCAAACTGTGCCTGTTCGTAATAGCCGCCGCGATCGCAGCCCTCATGAACTGTGGCCCCGAAGAGCCAGGCGGGACGCAAGGCATCGTCCAGTGGGATCATTGGAGCGCGTCCGGCAGCCATGGTCAGCAGGTAGAGAAGAGTTTCCGTGAAATTATCGGGTTGGACCGGGCAGCCAGGAATGCAAACAATTGGAATATCCGCTTTCGAACGCCACTGCCAGCCGAGATAATCCGGCAGACCCATGCACCCGGTCGGATTGCCTTCCATGGCGTGGATTCCGCCGTAGGTCGCGCACGTCCCGGCTGCAATGATCGCCCACGCTTTCGGCGCAAGCCGGTCAATCCATTCACACGTTGTAATTGGCTGGCCTGTCACGCGGTCTGTGCCGAAGGATGCCCAATAGCCTTCTTTCTTGTTCGATTCGTCAGGAACCGAGCCCTCAATGACCAAAATAAAAGGCTTCGACTTACCCGCCGCCGCGATGTGGAAGCGCTCCATGAAGTCGTCTCCGACTTCAAGTGCAAGAAATGGATTGTGGAGATATACCTTTGGAATCCAGGGCAGATTCCCCAACACAATGTCTTCAAGGCTGGGCTGGGTGGCGCCGGTCGCGGCAATTGTGTCTCCATCGCAGCCAAGACCCGCCGTGATCCACAGAATGGCAATTTCCGGAAGGGTTTGTGGCTTGCGAGCCGAGCGTCGATCAGATCCGATCACGAAGCTAGTCACCTCTCAATGCGGGACACCGCATTGAAATCACGCGTCCATCTTCGGCCCCAAACTCAAATTAGGCAAGGCGAGCAACCGTCTGCCCAGGGAAGAAGAGCGCCATGGCATGGAGTCACCTCGGATTAGCCGAAGGCATGCCTAGTCGCTGATTTTAGTTACATGCAGCGTATCCTGAGATAGCGGCGAATATCCGGCGCCATCGTGACCAACAGTGTAAGCACGCCCAGGGAAGCCATGGTCAAAATTACTCTTTTCATTTATGTTTCACCCCGTAATCATTCGATAGATTTTCGATCCAAGATTTAGAAATTGGAGGAACCAATTTTATTAGATGGTTCAGGGCCGCATCGCGTTTAAGGTAAGCCGTAGTTCCTGGTCTCGCTAAGCAGTCTCGCGAACCGTCCCCATTTGCTGGCTGAAGAATCAGCGAGATGACCAATCGTTTCTATCGCTTCTCTCCATTTTGGCTCCAGTCGAAGTCCCAGTGCACCACATGCCCCTGCCGGTGATCTGAGCAACAGCTTCGCGCTATTTCAGGCGAGTGCATTGGCTACGATCCGTTGAGCCTCATCCACAATGCTGTCGAGATGGGTTTCGTCGTTGAAGCTTTCCGCATAGATCTTGTAGAGGTTTTCGGTACCGGAGGGCCGGGCCGCGAACCAGCCAGTTTCGGCGACAACCTTCAGGCCCCCGATGGGCGCATTGTTGCCGGGAGCGTGCGTTTGTTTGGCGATAATTCGTTCGCCCGCCAGCTGTGATTCCTTCACCGAATCAGCAGACAGTTTACTCAGCTTGGCCTTCTGCTCCGGGCTGGCCGGCGCATCGATCCGTGTGTAATAAGGCATTCCGAATCTTCGGGCCAACTCGGAGAAGTGCTGGCCCGGATCCTTACCGGTGCGTGCAGTGATCTCCGCCGCCAGCAGAGCCATGATGGGGCCGTCCTTGTCTGTTGTCCACACGGTGCCATCCTGCCGCAGCAGGCTGGCCCCCGCGCTCTCTTCTCCACCGAAGCAGAAGGAGCCATCAAAAAGGCCTGAAACGAACCATTTGAAGCCGACTGGCGTCTCCGATAACTGCCTTCCGAGACTGTTCACCACTCTGTCGATCATGCTGCTGCTGACCACAGTCTTGCCGACAATGACGTTTGCGCGCCACTCCGGACGATGGGTCAGTAAATACTGGATGGCCACAGCAAGATAGTGGTTGGGATTCATCAGGCCTGCAGAGGGGGTGACGATCCCGTGGCGGTCTGAATCGGGATCGTTGGCAAAGGCTACCTGGTACTTATCTTTCAGGCGAAGAAGACTTGCCATGGCATATGGGCTGGAACAGTCCATGCGAATCTTGCCGTCGTGGTCGACAGTCATGAAGGAGAATGTCGGGTCGATGACCGGATTTACTACGTCGATCTGTAGTCCATAGATCGAATTGACCTGGTCCCAATAGGGACCAAATGCGCCGCCCAGCGGGTCGACTCCGAGCTTCAGTTCGGCATCCCGGATTGCCTCCATGTCGACGGTATTTTTCAGGTCCTTAATGTACGGAAGCGCAAAGTCCTCCTCATGCGTCGTTGCAGCCTTGATTGCCCGCGAATAAGGGATGCGTTTTACGTCAGCGTTGTTGGCCCGGAGCAGATCATTGGCGCGCTGCTCAACCCAGCGCGTCACGTCGGTGTCCGCTGGACCTCCATTCGTTGGGTTGTACTTGAACCCGCCATCTTCAGGAGGGTTGTGGGAGGGCGTGATGACAATACCATCAGCGAGATGGTCCTTCCGGCCTCGGTTATAAACGAGGATGGCGTGCGAAATCACCGGAGTGGCTGTCACGCCATCGTTGTGTTGGATTATCGTCTCGACGCTGTTGGCCGCCAGCACTTCGAGGGCGGTGATCTGGGCAGGCGCGGATAGCGCGTGTGTGTCTTTGCCCATGAGAAGCGGTCCATCGGTACCCCGCATGCGCCGGTAATCGCAGATGGCCTGGGTAATGGCCAGGATATGCGACTCGGTGAAAGTTCCCTTTAGCGGCGTGCCACGGTGGCCGCTGGTTCCGAAGCTGACCATCTGGGTCGAGTCACCCAAGTCTGGGCGGCGTTCGAGATATTGCTGGTTGAGATCGTCGAGGTTGATCAGCATCTCCTTGGGAGCCGGCTTCCCTGCCAGAGGGGATATACGGGATTGCACTTTTGCTTCGGTCGCCATCGCGCGCTCCTAAAAAGCGGTACTGGGGAAACGTTCTCAGGAAGAATATAACCACATCCGGCTCGCGGCGTGCCATAGCAGGCAGTTCGTCGTGGGCTTCCTAGATAAGCGTGGATATCGGTGGCGGATTAGCAAGCGGTGAGTCTATCTACTCGCCAGATACTGTGACTGTACTCGCGGATCGAGCGGTCGGAGGAAAAGTTTCCCATCTTCGCGGCATTGAGAATCGCCATTCGGGACCATGTTTCCTGGTCGCGATAGGTCTCGCTTACTCGATCCTGGCAATCAATATACGACTGGTAATCGGCAAACAGGAGATAGGGATCGTGCTCGAGTAGCTGGTCTAACAGTGGGCGGAAAAGGTTGCGATCGCCATGTGAGAACTGACCCGAAGCAAGGCCGTCAATGACCTGGCGGAGGAATGGATTAGATTCATAAACGGTGCGGGGATGATACCCTTCCGCGATCTTCGCCTTGACTTGATCCGTGGTAAGACCGAACAGGAAGAAGTTCTCATGGCCTACGGCATCCCTCATCTCAACGTTGGCGCCGTCAAGGGTTCCGATCGTGAGCGCTCCATTCATGGCGAATTTCATATTTCCAGTTCCGGAGGCCTCTTTGCCCGCCGTCGATATTTGCTCGCTGAGATCGGCAGCCGGATAGATTTTCTGTCCGAAAGTGACGTTGTAATCGGGGAGGAAAACCACCTTCAACCGGTGCTTCACATCTGGATCGTTGTTGACAATCTCACCGACAGAATTGATAAGTTTGATAATCAGCTTGGCCATGAGGTAGCCCGGGGCGGCCTTACCCCCAAACAGAAAGGTCCGCGGCACGATGTCTAAGCTGGGTTTGTGCTTCAGGCGGAAATAGAGAGTGAGAATGTGGAGGACATTGAGATGCTGCCTCTTATATTCATGGATTCGCTTGACCTGAACATCAAACATCGATCTGGGATCAACCGAGATTCCAGTCTCTTCCAATATGTAGCGTGACAAGCGGGTCTTGACATCGTGTTGAACCTTGCGCCAATCTGCGCGAAACGCCGAGTCATCGACAAAGGCTTCGAGCTGTTTGAGTTCGTCGAGGTCGGCGATCCACCCGTCCCCAATCTTACTGGTCATCAAGGCCGATTGTTCCGGATTGCTCACTCCAAGCCATCGCCGCGGTGTCACTCCATTCGTCACGTTGACGAATTTCTCGGGCCACAACTCGTAGAAATCGTGAAGCACGTCCTTCTTCAGCAACTCGGTATGCAACGCGGCGACTCCATTCACCCGCTGACTTCCAACGCACGCCAAGTTAGCCATTCGTACGAATTTCTCACCCTGGTCGTCGATGAGCGACATGCGTGCGACCCTTCCCGAGTCTCCATCAAAATGGCTGCGCACTTCATTTAAGAAGCGCTCATTGATCTCGTAAATGATTTCGAGATGCCGGGGAAGTAGCGAGGCAAACAGCGGCAAGGGCCAACGCTCCAATGCTTCCGGGAGCAACGTGTGATTGGTATAGCTGAACGTCTGAGACGTGATTTTCCAGGCCTCTTCCCAGCCTAACCCATGCTCGTCCACCAGCAGTCTCATAAGTTCCGCCACACCGATCGACGGATGCGTGTCATTGAGCTGAATTGCCCACTTCTCATGAAAGGTTTCAATCGACCGGCCGACACGCAGATGGAGTCTAATCATGTCCTGTAAGGCGCATGAGGTAAAGAAGTACTGTTGCTGGAGCCGAAGCTCTTTGCCCTGGATCTCTTCGTCATTCGGATAAAGGACTTTAGAGATGTTCTCTGCAAAGACCTTGCCCGCGACCGCGCCCTGGTAGTCGCCGCTATTAAAGCGATCGAAGTAGAACGACTCGGGAGATTCAGATCTCCACAGCCGCAAATCGTTGGCTATGCCTGAGCGATACCCCAAAATTGGAGTGTCGTAGGGAATGCCTCTAACGATAGAAGCCGGCACCCAGCGCACATTGTATTTTCCGTTCGCGTCTGTCCAGGTCTCGGTGTGACCACCGTAGCCAACGTCAACCCCTTCGTGTGGCCTTCGGATCTCCCAGGGATTTCCATATCGAAGCCAATAATCGGTGAGCTCGACCTGCCAGCCGTCCTGGATTTTCTGCTGGAAGATTCCGAACTGGTACCGAATGCCATATCCGATGGCTGGAATTCCCAAGGTCGCCATGGAATCCAGATAGCAGGCTGCCAGACGTCCCAGGCCGCCATTGCCAAGGCCCGGTTCGCGCTCCTGCTCCACAATCCGATCGATGTCCCGACCCAATTCCGAAATAGCTTGCCGAATAGGGCCTTCAAGTTGGAGGTTGAGGAGATTGTTTGCAAGATGCGGTCCCATCAAAAACTCGGCGGACAGATAGCACACTACGCGGACGTCATGCTTCTTGTAGCATTCCCATGTCGAGAACCATTTCGCCAGGATGCGATCCCGTACCGTGTACGCGACTGCGGCAAAAAACTCCTGATCACTCGCAGATTCCAGCGACTTCCCCACCACGTAGAAGAGGTTATCCAGTATGGCCCGTCTCAGGGCTTCCACACTGATTGCTGTGCGATCGTCCTCGATCTCTACTAATGGCGTCTGGGATGTTAGCTCCTGCATAATGCCCTCATTGTCCGGTGTATTCCGATCGTACTCGTTTATCTGCGAAGGCAGAGCCCGCGCATCGTAAGCAAACGGTCTCGCAGGTTACCCGCAAAACAGTCATGCTGGAGATACCCGCCGTGTAAATAGCTACGTCCACACCGTGAATTCTAAGACACCTGTGCCTTAAGCGCTCGCGCGAGACTTCGTGAGATTCATCAGTGTTTGATGGGTACCGAGCCCCTCAGGACCTTTTGATTTGCCCTTTGGACGCAACTGCGAATACGTGCTGTCCGATTCCAGAACCCAGGCCTGCCTTCCGTCACGCAGGCAGATATCGAGGACCTCCCACAGCCTCTCCTTAGCGTGGGAGGCGAGCACCGGCGTAACCACTTCTATCCTTTTGGACAGATTGCGAAACATCCAGTCGGCCGACCCGATGAAGAAGTCGCCATCGGCGGGATCTTCGGTGCCGTTTGCGAAATGAAAGACGCGCGAGTGTTCCAGGAAACGACCGATGATGGAACGAACTCGAATACTTTCAGTTTGGCCGGGCACTCCGGGGCGAAGGCAGCAAAAGCCACGGATGATCAAGTCGATGGGCACACCGGCGCTCGAAGCTTTGCATAGGGCTTCGATCATATCCGGGTCTTCCAGCTGGTTCATCTTGGCCACAATCCGGGCCGGTCTTCCCGCGCGTTTGTGTTCGATCTCGCGCTCGATCAATGCAAGCAACTTGGGCCGCATGGTTACTGGCGCCACTAAAAGCGAGGAACAACCGGGGACATGCGCATGGCCGGTGAGAAAGTGAAAGAGATTGACCACGTCGTGGGTGAGCAAGGGATCGCAAGTAAACAAGCCAAAATCGGCATATAGCCGAGCGGTCTTGACATGATAGTTACCAGTGCCGATATGCGCGTAGCACTGCAGACGACCGGCTTCTTTTCGGACAACAAGGGCTGTCTTGGCGTGAGTCTTGAGTCCGCCTATGCCGAAGGTGACGTGAGCGCCTACGCGCTCGAGTTCCGCCGCCCAGTGCAGATTGCGCTCTTCGTCAAAGCGCGCCTTGATCTCCATCACACAAGCGACCTGCTTTCCCTGTTCTGCCGCCCGGATAAGCGACTTCACAAACGGGGTATCGTCGCCAATGCGGTACGCGGTCATTTTGATCGAGACCGTTTGCGGGTCGTCGGCCGCCGAACTGATGAAGTGTTCTACACTCGCATCGAAGCTTTCGTATGGGTGATGGACGAGGATGTCTCCGGACTTGATTGCAGCAAAAATTGAGGTGTGGGGATCGATCGCCGGAGGCTGTAGAGGAGTCCAGGGTGAATCGCGAAGCTCGGCGGGAATTGAGACTCCCAAAACCTCAAACAGCGTCGTGTAGTCTACTTCCTCTGGCATGTCGTAGAGATCGACCGAAGACAGATCGAACCGCTCACGCAGCATTTCCCTGATGGCCGAATCTGTGCCTGGCCCGAATTCGAGGCGAACCACCGGTTCGTAGCGGCGTTGCCGCACCTGCTCTTCCACCAGGTCCCTGAGCGCCGCCTCCGGTTCATCGTCCATCTCAACTTCGGCATCGCGTGTCAGACGCACAATCGTGACTGCCGTGATCGTCATCCCGTTGTAAAGTTGTCCGAGGTTTCCGCGAATGATCTCATGTAATGGAACAAGCAATTTTTCATCCGCTTCTACATCTGTCTTCAGCGATACCCACTGTTTTAGGTCCCCCGGAATCTTTAGCCGGCCATGTATCGACTCGGTGCGATCGACATCGCGTACGCGGAACACCAGGGAGGTGGACAGGTTCGATAGAAATGGAAACGGATGAGCAGGGTCGATAACCAGAGGAGTGAGGGCAGGCGACACTTCGAGGTCGAAATAGCGGCTTGCCTCGTCCTGTTGACCCGGCGTCAGGTCATCCCAACGTCGCATGGCGATGCCGTGCTCAGCCAGACCTGGAATGATCGTTTCGCGATAACATTTCGCCTGGTTATCGAGCATGGCGAGCAGTTTGTCCCTGACCTGCTGCAGCAGCGCGTGCTCTCCATCGCTTCCGCCCGTTCGAAGAACCTCTGCGCGCTTCATGAAAAACTCGTCGAGATTTGACGTGAAGATCGCCAGAAATTTCGCCCTCTCGAGTAATGGCGTGCGCTCATCCAGCGCTTCTGCGAGCACTCGCTCGTTGAAATCCAGCCAGCTCAGATCGCGGTCTATCCAGACGTCCGACAGCGTCTGAGGCAGTTGTTCGTTTAAGACACCTCTATCGCCGATCGACGCCAAAGTGGAAGTGGTCACAGCAACTCCTGGTGTTAAGTAGTCCGGCTCGGGTGTCCGATTTTACGGCGAGCGCCGCATCAGGATCATGAACAGACTGTTTCAATTACAAATTTATCCGTATGCGCCGCGCATTCATGTGTCACGGCTCAAGAATCACTACCCGTCGCCCAGGATGGGCATCACACAGAGCTTGGATGTATACATAGCTATGACCTTCCTGCGCCGTGTGGTAATGCTCTCTCGAAGCCGCAAGTTTGTCCGGTCTCCAAAGGCCAGATGCGTGAATTGCGCCGTTGGGACGATTCAAACATTGATCGCTTTGCTAGTGGTGTTGGTGGTGGTGCATTCATCGCGAGCCTTCGCGGCGAGTCCTGACCTCCAAACTGTGCTGACTGGCTCTCGCCAGCGAATTCAGAACCTGGACTACCGCGTGACCGGGCGAATCACACGGGTGGAGGGTGATGGCAAGCGCACGAGCTACAAGTTTATCGGCAAGGCTCACTGGTTTCCCGACGGTCTGCGTCTGCTGACCGTGATCTCGGGACCGGGTTCAGAGAAGACGAGCATTCTGCTTCACATGAGCGTAAGCGGACGCTTGACCATTGAGGCGCTCCTTCCAGGCGAGAAGGCCGCAAGCGCGTTGCCATTCGAACGGTGGAACGATCCCCTCGTTGGAACAGACTTCTCCTACGAAGACATGGTAGAGAGCCAATTCTTCTGGAAGAATCAGGAACTCATGGCGCCGGAAAAATATGGCGCACGTGATTGCTTTGTGCTTGAGAGCACGCCCGGCCCCCAGGACCGGACTCACTATGATTCGGTTAAATCCTGGATTGACCGAGGCATCTTGTTCCCTGTGCATGTGGTAAAGACAATTCACGGGACGGGGCAGCAGAAGGAATTCATTTACTATGGGTTGCGGCAAATCGACGGCGCCTGGTCTGCGTCGCAAGTGGAGGCAAAGGTGAGTGGTAAACCCGGCTCCTCGATGATGGTCATCGAAGGGGGCTCGGGGAAGGCGAAGCTTGGACTCAAGGACTTCGATCTTGGCCCGTCCGGCGCTCAAGGAAAGAAAGCAAATTAGGGACTGTTAAGGGCCCTAGTCTGCAGTGATGTCAAAAGGCTTGCGGGCAACGAAGAGGCCGCAAACAAAATTACCAGAGGAGTAACCCGCGCGCATGGCCTGGAATGCTTTCAAGTTAGTCACCAGATGCTTTCCCATTTTTGCGGCAAGGGCCCAAAAGGATTTGTCGCGGATCATATTCACACCGAGATCCCATGATTTTGCGCACTGACGTGACAAATCCTGCCTGTGTACGATTTGCAGACCGCTGGCAAGAAGATGGGATTCGTACGCGTCCATAGTTTCGAGTTCAACATACATTCCGCGCTCGATGGGTTCGATAAACTTGTGTGTTTGCGCAGCGGAAAGGTCCGCTCTCTTGAACCAGTCTGTGAGCGCAAAGGTACCACCCGGTTTCAGAAACCGTGCAGCATTGACGAAGAAACTCCGATGATCATGATAGTGAGAGATGGACTCGACGGACCAAAGAAGGTCAAACGGCAGGGGGAAATCCAGGGCTTCGGCGTCCATTAGAAGGAAACGCACGTCCAACTGAGCAGCAACTGCCGCCTTCCTGGCCATTTCCACCTGCACCGGGGAGATCGTGATACCCGTTGCCGACGCCTTGTACTTCCGTGCCAGGTAAAGGCTGCACCCCCCGAAGCCACAACCGATATCGAGCACTGTGGAGCCGGTCTGGACATTCGCTAACTCTGCGAGGTGCTCCATGAGTTGGAGCTGCGCAAGTTCTTTCGATTCGTCGCCGCGAATCCAATAACCGTGATGGATATGTTCGCCCCAAAGCGATTGGTAGTAAGGGCTGACGAAATCATAATGCTCGACAATTTTTCGCTTGTCGTTGGGCCGCGGCAACGTGGCCGACTGCTTGCGGAATGGGGCGGTGCTCATATTTATTGTGCCTGAATGACTTCTATACTAGAACGTGGCAAAAAGCCGAGGATACATCAAAAACAGTTAGAGGCTCTTGGAAATATCGAAGCAGCTAACTGGAATCCTCGGAGGCTGCCTGCATTTGCCCGCCAATGACAACCCGGATGCGGGCAATGTTGACTTGCTTTCGTAGTGCGACCTAACTAACATGTCCGCGTGGGTGCTTAAACCGGATCGTGGCGCACGGTACTGAGATGGAAATTCATAACCCCGAGACAGGCGCCGCCTCCCTGGTGATGAATCTAGGGGCCAGACCCAAGCCCCTATTCCTATTTCGGTGGTTGGCAGTCCCCATGGGGTTGGCAAGCATGGCTGCCGCATTGCCCGTAGCCGTGCTTTCCTTCGGATGCTACGGAGCGGCCATGCTCCTCAGGAGGGTTCGTCCGTTCCGCGATACTTATGAATTTCTCTCCCGGGCGTACGACCGGATCCTCGATCGGCTCGGCAAAGAAGTTCTGCAGGATCCCCGAGACACCCCCGCGCTGCGACTGATGGTCTCCCTTACCCTTACCGCCGTGCCAATTTTCGCAATCCAACTCGTTTTGGGGAAACCTCGACTGCTGTTCGTGATCGCTTTCTATCTTTCTCTGTACGGTCTCAGGTTCCAGCGGTTTGTGAGGATGTTCAGCGCCAGTCACCTGGAGGCGCACCGGCGCCACGGATTCTTTTCGGGGAAATACGAGAAAGTCTTCGGGCGCTACCTCGAATTCTTCCTGGGGTATTTGTATGGGAACGCTCCGGAACTGGGTCGGACAGCTCATGTGTGTCTTCATCACAGAGAGAACAGCGGACCCGACGATACTCGCAACAACATGGGTTACGATCGAACGAGCCGACTCGATTTCGTCTGGTACCTCTCGGACAACATTTGGACGGTACTGGGGATTGCTCCCTACGCCTATTTCAGAGCGAGAGGCGATGAAAAGCACCGAAGGCGCATGCTCTGGGGAATGACGCGCTACTATGCTTATTTCGCGGCTGTCTTTATTTACGACTGGAGAATTGGGACGCTGTTCGTCCTAGTTCCTCTTCTCTGCATGAATTTCATCAACGCAATCACCGCATGGGTCCAACACGCATTCTGTGATCCAGAGCGGCCTGGGGATTACTTTGCGAATTCGGTGACGGTTGTGGACGAGGTGAACTTCTTGAACGAAGGATACCACCTCTGCCATCACCACCGCGCCAGCCTTCACTGGACCGAGATGCCCGTCCATTTCGAACGGCTTCGCGACAGGATGAGAGAGTCCGGCTCGCTGGTCTTCCGGGACCTGGATTTTCTGGGACTTTTCCTAGAGTTAACGCTGTTTCGCAGAATGGATGTGCTTGCCGAGAAGCTTGTTCCGTGGGAGCCCATGAATCACGAACAGAAATTGGCTTTGCTGATGAAGAGGACCAGCCTCAGGACTACTGACTAAATCGAATCGCTTAATGGGCTGTTGCGAGGCCTTGTGCTGGCACCTGAGCATCCACAGTGTTCGCGGTCGGTGTCCGGCGTCATTGGATGAGCTCCTCTTCAGACGTTACCGGGGCTCCATATAAGCCAAGGGGCCACCAATTCCAGTCGCCGGCAAGTTGCAACAGTGCCGGCCCGACAACCATCCGCACCACAGTGGCATCAATGAACACCGCCACGGCGAGCGTAAAGCCCAGCATTTGGACGACCAGAAAGCTTCCCACGGTGAATGCAATAAAGACGGCAATCATAATTGCCGCGGCGCTCGTGATGAGCCCGGCCGTCCGCGCCAGGCCCTCGATCACTGCTGCTCTCTCGGATAAACCGCGCCGCCGCTCTTCGAGGACTCGGGCGACCAGGAAGACCTCATAGTCCATGCTCAATCCGAAGACGATGGCAAACGAGAGAATCGGCACAATCGGGAATACGGTGCCGGTCGGTCCGTCGAGACCAAACAGTCTGCTACCGTGGCCTTCCTGAAAAACGAGAACTAGCGCACCAAATGAGGCGCCAACTGAGAGCAGATTGAGCAGAATTGCTTTGACAGCCGCAACTAAAGAACGTAGTCCAATCAGGAGCGCCAGCAAGCTCCCCAATATGACGCCAACGATCACTTTCGGCAAGCGTTCCTTAGCTACAGAATCATAATCTGCATTGAGCGCGGGAATACCGCCAACCCGCAGCGCGGCGCCGGGAACGCCGGTTATCGCGGCGACATCGGAGGAACGCACCTCTCGTACCCATCGTATCTGTTCGTTGGGCGAAAGATTGGCGGTTGGCAGCAATTCAATCAAGGTAGCCTGGCCATCGCTGCGTAGAAAACCCTTGCGGATTGCTTCGGGCACTTGGTCGACAGCATCTGCAGTGTCAGACATTCCCGTGAGGGTGGGAAGAGATAACACCTCTTGCGCTCTGGGATCGCTCTGGAAGCGCTTCGTCAAGCGGCTGATGGCAAGCCAGCCAGCCGGCGAGAGCGGCGGAGACTGTGGCGGCAACTCCACGATCACGCGGATGGACTGGACAATACCCGACCGCCCCATGCCCTGGAGCGTGTGCAGCGCTTTCACCGACTCGGCTGAGGCCGGGAGAGAGCCACGCTCAGGAACCCCGGGAGAGATTCTGTGTGCCTGGAATGCAAGGACCGATAGCGGAATCCCGGCCACAAGCAGAGCTACCCATGGCCGGTGGGTTACGATGCCGCCCCACCGCGCCCACCGCTCACTCGGCGCGCACAGGCTGTCCTGCGTTTTGAATCGTCTGCCTGGAAGAGGCACTCTGGCGGCATTGATGCGATGTCCCAGCAGACCAAGCACCCACGGCAGAATGAATGTACACAGCATGACGCTCAAAACGGTTACCAGCAGGCCAGCTATGCCGATGGAGCGCAATTCGCTGATGGGCACAATCAGCAGCGCCGAAAATCCGATTGCAACTGTTGTGGCCGAGACTATCAGCGTCCCCCCCGCCTGCCGGGCAGCAATATCGGCAGCACAGCCGGGATCATATCCTTCGGCCAATGCTTCGCGGAACCGGCTCACCATCAGCAATGCATAGTCGACGCCCAAGCCAAGGCCGAGCATCGTGGCCAGATTCTGCACCAGAATCGACAGATGCAGGTGACGCGCGAGTAGCGCAGCCGCACCCATCGCCATCGAGATTGAGAGTACTCCAACTCCCAGCGGCAATACCCCGGCCACAAGACTGCCGAAAGCCAGCAACAGCAGCAGGAGAGTTATCGGCATCGCTCGTTCCTCGGCATGCCGGACGTCGTCTGCACTGACCTTGCGAATATCGAAGTTCAGTGGTGTTTCACCCGTAATCTCCAGTTTGATGTTGGGGTATTGAGACCTCAGATGACCTTCCATCCAGTCTGCTTTTGTCCTCAATTGGGGGACCAACGCCTCGACAGATTCAGCCTGCGGGTCCAACCCCACGATGATCAAGGCTCCGCCGTTGTTCCCGGTAAATAGAGGATCAGGCCAATCCACACTCGAGACGGCACCCACCACTCCAGGCACACTACGCAATGAACTGGTTAAGAAGCCTAAGGCATCCGCGCCTTTTGCCGAATCCGGATCGGGAATACCGCTGATCACCAGAACGACGCGGTGGGCGTAGGAAGACTGGAAACGCTGCGCCAGTTCCAGGTCAACTTTTTCGGATTCTCCGCCCGTGATATGAACCGCCGTCTCCAGATGACGTTCGACCCTGAAGGAAAAGGGCAGCAGCGCAAGTGCCATGACAAACCCCGACATCGCCAACCAGAATCGGCGGCGAGCGGCACCACGGCCAGTCTTCGAGCTAGGCATTACCATGGAAGATCAGGTTCGTTTCCTGATTTGTCTGAGAGCAACGAACGACGTCGGTGATTGGACACATCCACAAATATAAATATCAGGGTGTCAAACTGGATGAAGTTCCCGCCGAAAGAATTTAGATGCGTTGTTCACTCCACGCAGTTTCACGGCAGGGGTAAAGGCACAGGAGGCACAGAGCGGCTACTATCTGCCGCCTGAGCTCCTCGCCGAAATGATAGGGGGTGGATCTGGCCGTCGCCGTAGTCCTTGCAGACTTTCTCCAGCTGGACAGTGCTCCGGGTCATTGGTGACCCATTTGTGGAAGGATCCTCATTAAATCATAGAGAGTGTACCACCCCTCAAATCCCCCGGAAGAATGTGCGTTGTTTACTGTTCAGCTTGCCTCCCGGGTTTGGCAAGAGACCCAAATGACAAGAATGGGCGATGCGGGCGAGGCTGACGTACTCACTCAGAAGATAAGTATTGCCAGCTTCCCGGCCTGCCACGTAATAATAGGAAAACCCTCCAGGAATTTTCGATTCGGACGAGCTGTGGAACCGTTCCTAAGAAATCCTTCGGAAGGATTTCGTTTATTTGAGGTTCTGTTGTGGTCGTATTTCAGCGTCTGCTTGTCTTGTGCGTTGCCCTTGTTCCGTTCTCTGCTTTTGGATTGGCCGATTGGCAGCAACCCACTCCTGAAGAATTGAAGATGGCCTCCGATCCGGCTGCGCCCAACGCTCCGGCGGTCTATCTTTTCCGCGAAGAAACAGTCGTCGATGACTATCACATGCACAGCATGTACGCGCGAATCAAGATCCTGACCGAGAAAGGCAAGGAGATGTTCAGCGACATCGAGATACCCTACGAGGCCACCAATTTTTCTATTACCGACGTGGCAGGCCGAACGATCCACGCCGACGGCACGGTGGTGCCGCTCACAACTAAGCCGATCGACAAGCTGGTAGTCAAATCCGGGAAATATAAGGTGATGGAAAAGGTCTTCAGCATGCCGGACGTGCAGGTAGGTAGCATCCTCGAATACCGCTGGAAACTGCGTTACGACGACAACCACTTTTCCTCTCCCGCCTGGTATATCGCCCAACCCGTCTTCGTTCACAAAGCCCATTACCACTTCAGTCCGACCAAGTCCTCGGTGACCATCATCCACACAGAGCATGGCCACCAGGATGTGGTGAATTCGCTGGGGTACACCTTTAGTCTGCCGAGCGGAGGGAAGGTGATGGAAGTGAGGGATGGCTACGATCTAAACGTCGAGAATATTCCTGCGTTGCCCGACGAGGATTTCATGCCACCCTTCCGCAGCTTGTCCTACCGGGTGATTTTCTACTACTCCCCATGGCGGACAGCCGACGAATATTGGCGGAATCAAGGCAAATACTGGTCGAAAGATTTCGATCATTTTGCCAATCCCTCGGGCAAAATACACGGCGCTGTGCAGCAGATCGTGTCTCCCGGTGATACCGACCAGCAGAAGGTCGAGAAGATTTATGCCGCAATCATGAAGCTCGAAAACACGAGCTTCACTCGCACACACTCCGCTGAGGAAAACAAGGCCGAAGGCCTCAAGGTGAAGAATGCCGACGATATCTGGGAGCAGAAACGAGGGACCGCGGATGAGATTACCCGACTGTTCATCGCCATGGTCCGCGCATCCGGCCTGAAGGCTTACGGAATGACCGTTGTGGATCGCGATAAGAACGTGCTGCAGACAGGGTATCTCGACTGGGATCAATTGGATGATGAACTGGCGATTGTCCCGATCGGAGGCAAGGAAATCTTTTTTGACCCCGGACAACGGTACTGCGAATTCGGGAAGTTGCACTGGAAACATACCATGGCGAACGGAGTGCGCCAAACAGATAACGGAACACTGATAGCGATCACTCCCCCACTGACCTACAAAGACAACCAGACAGATCGCATCGCGGACCTCGGTCTCGATCCAGATGGCAAGCTGCACGGATTTATCCGCCTGACAATGACCGGAACGGAGGCCCTGAGCTGGCGTCATGCCGCTCTGGAGAGCGACGAAGAGGAAGTAAAAAAGGACTTTGAAGACGATCTGCGGCGACGCATGCCGCCGGGCGTAGAAATAAAAACGAACCATTTCGTTGGGTTGATCGATTACAGCGCTCCCCTGCTTGTGCAGGTAGACGTCAGCGGAACTCTGGGCACGTCGACGGGAAAGCGGGTCTTCCTGCCCGCGGTCTTCTTCGAGGCGAGTGCGAAGCCGCTCTTTGTGCAGGAGAAGCGCGAAAATCCCATAGACCTGCACTATCCATTTACGGTGCACGATCAAGTCACCCTTGCCCTTCCTCCAGGCATGACAGCGGAAAGTGTCCCGAAAGAAAATTCGGTCCCGTTTTCTCCGTTCGCGGACTATATCGCCAAATTCGCGATGCAGGGCAATACGTATGCATATGGCCGGCTCCTGCGCCTGGCCAACCCTTTCTATAAGGTCACGGAGTATTCCGACCTGCGCAGCTTTTATCAGAAGACTAACGCCGACGACCAGGTACAGGTCGTGTTGAAGGCCGGCGCTGCACCAACCACCGCTGCGGTACCTTCCGGGAAATAGCCAATGAGACTCTGTACGATTTCGGTTTTTCTCGTAGTGTCATTCGTCGCCTGCGGACCTGCCGGGGCATCGACGCCGCCCTTTCCGGATTGGGTTACGCAGGTATCGGCGGCGGCGCTCCCGGACCATTCAAAGGATGCCAAGGCAATCGTACTGCTCGAAGACAGGCTCATCATGGTCCAGCCGGATGGTCGCGCTGTCGAGCGTCGCAGGGAGGTGGTCAAGATTCTTCGACCACAAGGCCGGGAGTATGCCAAACCGATGGCCTGGTTTTCAAAGGATGAAAAACTGCTGTCCTTTCACGTCTGGAGCATCGGACCCGATGGGCACCAGTACACGATGAAGGACACCGAGTATCAGGAGACCGGCGCTGAGGGCGGCGGCCTGCTGTATGAGGATGAACGCGCCAAGGTTGCCTCACCCCCGGGTATGGATCCTGGGGGGGTTGTTGCCTGTGAGTTCGAACGGCAGATTCGTCCCTATATGAGCGAAGAGACGTGGGGCTTTCAGAAGACGATACCGCTCGTCCGTTCCGTTTTTGAGATTGATCTGCCGTCGGGTTGGAGTCATCTGGCTGTGTGGTTCAAACATGACTCAATTCAGCCAACAGAAGTAACTCCCGGGCACTATCGCTGGGAGGCGGCGAATATTCCGGAAATCAATCTGACGGATGTTCCGCTGGCTCCCTCGGAGCGTTCTCTTGCCGCGCGTATGGTGGTGCATTACTCGCTGCAGAATCTGCCCCAGGGCGACGCGCTCTGGGCAAAGATCGGGAACTGGTATGAGGATCTTGCCGCGCCCCGTTCCGAAGGTACTTCTGACATCGCTACAAAATCCCGATCGCTTGCGACGCCGGATGCCGATTTCACGCTGCGCATTCAGAAGGTGGCGAGATTTCTGCAGGAGGAAGTTCGCTACGTAGGAATTGAAATTGGCATCGGAGGATTGCAACCGCATGCCGCCACCGATGTCTACCGGAATCGCTATGGCGACTGCAAGGACAAGGCAACGCTGCTCATTGCAATGCTTGATGCGCTCGGCATCCGCGCCACCTGGGTGCTGGTCGATACGCACCGCGGGTTCATCGATCCACGAGTGCCGTCTGTTGACGGCAATCATGCCATTGCAGCGATCGAGATTCCAAAGGGCTATGACGATCCCTCACTGAAGGCCGTCGTTACAGCCCATACAGGCAAGCGTTATCTTATCTTCGATCCGACAAATCCTTACGTGTCGATTGGATTGCTTCCCGAGTACTTGCAAGGCGGCTATGGAATTTTGGTTGCGGGCGGTGACAGCCAGGTGATCGAGTTACCTATCCTGAAACCTGACAG
>JABCZC010000043.1 GCA_013289875.1 Acidobacteriota bacterium
CGATCCGGCTGGATTCGACGGCGAATTCAGGACGATCGCCTTGGTGCGTGGCGTAATCGCCTTTTCGATGGCATCGGCGGTGATGCGGAAGTTCTCCGATTCCTCGGTTTCAAGGAAGACCACCTTACCACCCGCGTATTGGATGATGTCCTTGAAGGAAACCCAGTAGGGAACAGGCAGAATGACCTCGTCGCCGTGATCGACCAGTACCTGAATCGCGTTGAAGAGCGCCAGCTTGCCGCCAGTCGTAAACACCGCTTCTTCGGGCGCGTAGTCCGAACCGAAATCGCAGGCGTGCCGCTCGACGATGGCCTTGCGCAACTCGGGAATGCCGGAGACGACGGTGTAGCGCGTGAAGTTCGCGTTGATGGCCTCGATGGCGGCGTCCTTGATGTGGCGCGGCGTGGCGAAGTGGGGCTCGCCCGCTCCGAAGTCGACCAGCTTCGCGCCCTGCGCCCGCAGCTTGGCGGCTTCGGCGGTTACGGCCATGGTTGCGGAGACTTCAATGCGGCCGATGCGATCGGCGAATAGTTTAGTGGCAGTGGTGGCTGTCATGGTGAGTCTATTTTTTCAGATTTTTGACGCACAGTGTGGAGAAATGGCGGAATTCATGCGAAGGTTTCGTTTTGCGTATCTCGAAGGGAATCTCGCTTGGCAGGAAAATCTTAATTCTGACTTCCTGGCTTGTGCTGCTTCAGGCGCTCGATGACGAATTTCGGGACGAGACCCTCAACCGAACCACCCAACTCGAAGACCTCCTTCACCAGCCGCGAGCTGACAAAGGAGTATTTGCCATCGGGCATCAGAAAGATGGTTTCAAGCTCAGGAGCGAGCCGCCGGTTCATCAGCGCCATCTGAAATTCGTACTCGTAATCGCTGATAGCGCGGATGCCGCGCACGACGGCTTGCGCCTGCTGCTCGCGCGCGAAATCGACCAGCAATCCGTCGAATGTCGCGATAGAGACGTTGTTCAGCGATGCGACCCCTTCGGTCAGCATCTCCACGCGCTCTTCGACGGTAAAGAGGGGATTCTTCGACGAATTGCGAAGGATCGCAACGACCAGGTGGTCAAAGATCCTGGATCCGCGCGCAATCAGGTCGAGGTGACCATTGGTCACCGGATCGAAGCTGCCGGGGTAGATCGCTTTAACGGTATTCACGCCACGTGAATTGTAGCTGAGCGGATAGTCCTTCAGAGTTCCATAAGGGGGGCTCGAAAAGGCTCCCTGCCTTCTTACCAGGGTTTGCTCGTTCATTGCCATCCTTCCGAGACGGAAACGGCAAGCCATCGAGGCTTGCCGCTGTGGTTATCGGAAAATCGTTTTTCCCCTGAATTAGCGAGCTCGATTCATTGCATCTCTACTGCCGCCTTGCCGGCCTGACCGCTTCATGAGCGACGACTGCGCCGTTCACGGGGACCGGAGGAACTTCGGTTACTGCTCCAGCGTTGGCGATGCCGAGTTTCTGGCGAAGCTGCGAATCGATTTTCGCAAAGGTGTCCTTGTTGTCCTTGAGGAAGGTGCGGACATTTTCGCGCCCCTGGCCGATGCGCTCCCCGGCGAAGCTGTACCAGGCGCCGCTCTTCTCAACGATGTTGTTGTTTACCGCGAGATCGAGCACGTCGCCTTCACGTGAGATGCCTTCGCCGTACAAAATGTCGAACTCGGCCTCGCGGAAGGGCGCGGCGACCTTGTTCTTGACGATCTTGACCTTGGTGCGCGAGCCGACAACGACATCGCCCTCTTTGACAGCAGCGATGCGGCGGATGTCGACGCGGACCGAGGAGTAAAACTTGAGAGCGCGGCCGCCGGTGGTGGTTTCGGGATTGCCGAACATGACACCGATTTTTTCGCGGATTTGATTAATGAAGATGAGGCAAGTGCGCGACTTCGAAACAGTTCCCGTGAGTTTGCGCAGCGCCTGGGACATGAGGCGGGCCTGCAGGCCCATGTGCGAATCGCCCATTTCGCCGTCGAGTTCGGCCTTGGGCACGAGTGCGGCAACAGAGTCGACCACTAGAACATCGATTGCGCCGGAGCGGACCAGCGCCTCGGTAATCTCGAGCGCCTGTTCGCCGTAGTCCGGCTGCGAAACCAGCAGATTGTCCACATCCACACCCAGTTTTTGCGCGTAGCCCGGATCGAGAGCGTGCTCGGCGTCCACGAAAGCCGCCATACCGCCGGCCTTTTGCGCCTCGGCGATGATCTGCAGCGTAATGGTGGTCTTGCCGGAGGATTCCGGTCCGAAAATCTCGATGACACGGCCGCGGGGCACGCCGCCTACGCCGAGCGCGGCGTCGAAGGAAATGGAGCCGGTGGAGATGGCCGCAATCGGCACTACCTCTTTGCTGCCGAGGCGCATGATGGAGCCCTTGCCGAATTGCTTTTCTATCTGCGAAAGCGCTAAATCGATAGCGCGGGAACGATCATCTGCCACGTGTGCTTCTCCAGTCTTCGGTGCGCATTGCGCGTTTCAAATTGGAACGATTTCAGGGTTTGCATGCCATCCTAGCACCGAAATCGCCGGGGCGAAGAAAAACCAAAAACTATAGTAACGTTGACACTACGGGTAAGTCCACTTAAAACGCCATTCTAGCGGCGGGGGCTGTGCAGAAAGCGGTACGGAATTCTTTGTTTCTAAGCGGAGTTTTGCCTCTTAAGCTTCGAGAGCCGCCTGCGCATCTCGGCGCCTTCCACGAAAGGCCTTCGCGCGCATCCTTTATGTCTGCGGCGACGAGGTGTCGGTGATAGTCGCTTAGGTCGAAGCGACCTCTAACCACGGTTTTGGATCGCGGAGTCTTGACAGATTTCTACCTTTTCAGCAAATCCACCGGCTCATTTACGTCTGTCACGCGAAAATACTGCGCCAGAGCGGGATGCTGCTTGCGGACTGCCTCGTACATCTCCCAAGCGATGCGTCGATAGGAGAAATGTCCCTGGGGCTGGGAGCGGAGCTCGGAGATGTAGACGGCTTCGGCGAAGTCCATCTTGAAGAGCGCTCGGTTGCGAGTTCCCAGCGGCAGGAGGTAATCGGCTGAACTCTGATGCTGCGGAGCAGCGCTTTCGGCCAGTTTTGCGAAGGCCGCATGCGCTGATTGCATTGCTTCCGTGTAGCGCGCCTCGAGTCCAGCCTCTTTCAGCCCTTCGGGAAGATCGAAGCCGTGCGCGCTCGTAAAGCCCTGAAGCACCTGTACGCATCGGCGATGGCGGTGCATGTCGCGGAAGCCGCCGATGTCCATCAGGATGTCGAATTTGAGCGCCTTACCAGCGGAGAACTCGCGCAGCAACTCGTCGTGGCGGCCGCGATGCCGCGTTCCGAGAGCGATGATGTCGTTGCGGCGCACTTCGTTGAGCGCGGCCACATGCCGGCGAATCTGCCGGTAGGAATAGTGGCAGGCTCCGTAGAGTAGCGTCGTGGCTAATTCCACTTCAAGGCTTTCGTCGCCTTCGATCAGGTCGACAGCGGGCACAGCTTCGATGGGCGCGTTTCCAATCAAGTCAACGGCAGCCTGGCGAAGCTCGCGGCGAGTCGCCATCTCGTATTCATTGGGTGCCGCGTATTTCACCAGTGTCGGAGCCGTCCGGACTTCGCGTGTAAGAAGCATGGCTGCGCGCTCGCCAAGAGCGGGATCGAGGGCGGCAATCTCCTGCTGCAAATTCGCGAGCTCGTCGCCCTGGACGTTCCACGCTGCTCCGGTGGCCGCCGAGCGCAGGCTCTCGCCGAGCTGGCGTATTTCGGCAAAGGGACTGGAAAGCAGCCGTGACACCTGAGTTTCAAGGGTCCGCGCATTGACGATCTGACCGAGCGAAGTATTGGTAGCAAGCGGCAAGAGATAGCGCGCCACGTCGAACGCACGGGCCCGCAGAGTGCGCTCGTAGGTCTCCGGCTTCATCTGCGCCGGACGGGCAACGCTGCCCTTGAGCGATTCCAGCGCGCCTTCGGCGACTTCGTGATACGCGCCGAACAAGGCTTCGATATTTTCGCGGAAGAGTGCAGCGGATGCTTGATCCGTGCCGAAGTCGGGCATGTACCAGCCGCTTTTGCGAAAGTTCTGGTAGCGCGTGGAGCGCTCCTGACCGTCCCATCGCTGCTCGTCTACGAGTACAATCGCGGCAAGCAGCGAGAGTCGCTCGATCGCAAAAGCCAGATGCGCGAGGTCGGCGATGGAACGATGTCCATATTGGAAATAGAATGTGTTCAGAAATTGCTCGGCACGCTGGTTGCTGATCTCTCTCAGAGAGTCCCTCATCGATAGCGCTGAGCGCGAGTATTTGGCCATGGCATAGGCCAATACTTCCGGGTCGGCACCGTGTACGGCGAATACCTCAGTCTGGTTCCGAGACTGCTCGACGGGGGCTGGGGATGCGACAACTGACATGGCTTCAATTTGGGGCATGGGCAACAGGATACGGTATTAAGCAAAAGCAGGATGAGTGTGCCGCAACTAATATCGTGCAAGGCGAACTTTTCCTGAGGAAAAGACCGCTTTGGCACAATGACTTCTCGATGCTGCGAACCTGCTCCTGAGCTCTGTAAAAAGCGTGAACGACTTCGCCAATCTCGAACTGTCTCCGCGACTCCAGCCTCCTAACCCTCGTCCTTTGTTCATGGAACCCGCTCTTTCCAAGCAGGAAGGCCCGCAAGATATTCTCTCCGCCACCAGCCATCGACCGTGGCCGCTTCCAAACACACAATGGACGATGACCCAGCGGTGGAACGATCTTCTCTTCGCTCACTGGCCGGTTCCTGCCGCAAAAATTACGCCGCTCCTCCCACCCAATCTGACGGTGGATACTTTCGACGGCTCGGCCTGGGTCGGCGTCGTGCCCTTCTGGATGGACCAGATCCGGATGCACCGCCTTCCTGAGCTTCCTGGCGCCAACCGTTTCCCGGAACTCAACCTTCGGACCTATGTACGCGAGCCGCATTCCAATCTCGGCGGGGTTTACTTTTTCTCGCTGGACGCCGGCAATCCGCTTGCGGTAGCGATAGCGCGCATCTTCTTCAAACTGCCCTATTATTGGTCGAAAATGAGCATCGATCACTGCGACAACCGCGAGTTCTGCTACTCAAGCCAACGCAGATTTGCGAAGATCCCAGCTAGATTTCGCGCACGGTATCGCAGCTTGGGGCAGGCATCGGACAAGCAAGGGCTGGAGCACTTTCTGACCGACCGATATGCCCTCTACACTGCCGATCCCGGCGGCGCACTTTTTAAAGGAAACATTCACCACCTGCCATGGCCGTTGGAGCGCGCCGAGGCGGAATTCGAGTTGAACGAGTTGCCGGCGGCGCATGGCATCCAACTACCCGATACGGCTCCGCTACTGCACTACAGCCGGGAGCTAGTGGTTTACATCTGGGCGTTCGAATTACTACCAGCACCGATTCTGCAGAGAGCCGGAGCTCCAGTGGCGGTTCCCAAGCCACTGTAGTGCATCGTTTGGAAGGCGGGCCGGGTAGTACACTCTCGGCGTGCGCACACTCTACAACCAGATAGCGAATCAGAACCGAGAACGCCTGGCGGCGTTGAGCGATGGAGTATTCGCTGTCGCCATGACGTTGCTGGTGCTCGATCTGCGGCTGCCGGCGTTAGAGGCAATCCATTCCGAACATGAGCTGGCGCACGGTTTGCTTATGCTAGGCCCAAAGCTGTTGATGTATTTCATGAGCTTTCTTACCCTCGGCATATTCTGGAATGGGCAGCAGACGCAGCTCAACCAGTTTGAGCGGGTCGACCGCGATCTGAGCTGGATTCACCTGGCCTTTCTGGCGACGATCACGCTGATGCCGTTTTCGACGCAGTTTCTGGCCGAGTTTATCGCCTATCGGATGGCGTTGCTCGTTTACTGGCTGAACATCTTTCTGCCGGGTGCGCTGCTCTTCATCAGTTGGAGCTATGCTCTCAGACACGACCTCGTCCGCGAAGATACACGGGACGGTGTTCGCTCGGCTATTTGCCGTCGCGTGGTCATCGCACAATCGCTCTACGCAGGGGGCGCGCTGCTGTGCTTCATCGGTACCCGTTGGAGCATCGCCGCTATTCTGCTTGTCCAGCTCAACTACGCGCTTGCTCCGCAGCTCCCCTGGATCAAAGAAAAGAGATCAGTGAGGTAGCCGGTAGCATTTGCCGTTCCCTGCCCCTCTATAATCGACAGCGGAGTAATCATCGCGCATCATGCCATCTCTTGAAGGAAGAACCGCACTCGTTACCGGAGCATCGCAGGGTATTGGCCGTGCCTGCGCACTCGCGCTCGCCAGCGCCGGAGCTCGCGTCGCCCTGGCGGCCCGCAATGAAGCGAAGTTGGCCGAGGTCGCGGCGGAAATCGCAGCAAGTGGTGGAACTGCACAGGCTTTCGCTATCGATATTGCCAGCGAAGATTCGATCAAGGCGGGCGCCAAGGCGGCGATCGGTCAGTTCGGCAGCATTCAGATTCTGGTGAACAATGCGGGCATCACGAAGGACGGGTTGATGCTGCGCATAAAGCGGGCCGATTGGGACGCGGTGCTCTCGACTAATCTGACCGGGACGTTCCTGCTCACGCAGGCGATGCTGAGTCCGATGTTGAAGACCCGGTGGGGACGCATCATCAACATCACCAGCGTAGTCGGCGAGACCGGGCAGGCGGGACAGGCCAACTACGCCGCGAGCAAGGCCGGGCTGATCGGCCTTACCAAGTCGCTGGCGCGCGAGCTGGCTTCACGCGGAATAACTGCCAATGCTGTCGCTCCTGGGTATATCGAGACCGCCATGACCGCGGTGCTCGACGAGAAACAACGTGAAGCCATGCTGACACAGATTCCGCTGGCCCGCGCCGGAACGGACCAGGACGTGGCTAACGCGGTGCGCTTTCTGGCCTCGGATGAAGCCGCCTATATCACTGGACACGTGCTCGACGTGAACGGCGGCATGTACATGGGTTGAGTTGTGGACGGACTCAGGGGGCTGCGGGGACAGGGTTTTCCGCGGGCTTCTTCGGTTGGGGCAGCTCGCACACCGTCTGCGCACCGTCCAACTGCGCCTTCTGCTTGGTCAGCTCGGCGTTCAGCTCGGCACCGGTCAGAATCGCGAGGCCTGTCAGGTAGAACCAGAGCATGAGTCCGATCACCGCACCCATCGATCCGAAGGTGGTGTTGTAGTGCGAGAAGTGGGCCAGGTAATAACTGAGAGCGGCCGAACCCAGGAACCACACGCCAATCGCGATAACCGCGCCGGGAAGAGTAGATGAAAAGCTGTGGCGGCAATTCGGGCCGAGGTAATAGAGGAATTCGAGCGACGCGATAAAGGTTGCACCGGTCAGCGCCAGACGCAGCAAGGGCCAGAGATGTTCGAAGGCGCCCGCAACCGGAAATATCTGACTCAGGAAATGTCCGAATTGCGGCCCTGCAATGAGCAGCAGAATAGAGAGGGATACCAGGCCGCCGCTGGTGAACGTCAAGAGCAGAGCGCGCAGGCGGTCGCGCCACCAGACGCGCGAGACGGGGACGTCATAGGCGATATCCAGCGATTCAATCAGCGCCGAAAATCCGCCCGAGGCCGACCAGAGATACCCCACAATTCCGAAGGAGAGGAGCTTGCCGCGGTTTGGCGTGAGTATGTCGGATACGATTCTTTCCACAAGACTCATCGAATCCGCAGGCACGAGCTCCGCCATGAGGTCGAGCAACTGTTGAAAGACATTCGGAATGGGGAGAAATTGCAGGAGCGACGAAAAAACGATAAGCAGAGGCACCATCGACATCAGGAAATAAAAGGCTAGCGCCGCGGCAATCGTGAAGGCGCGAGTCCGCCAGAGCTCGTCGTAGACGGTCACGGATAAACGCCGCGTCTCACGCCAGTAGGTGCGCAGGAGGTCACCGTAGTTCGCCGCACTCAGGCTTTTCCAGTTCATAGTCAGCCGGGCATCTTCCCCGTATCCATCCCGCGATGATTTCTTCCCCTGCTCAATAGATGCTCCACAGTCGCGACAGAGTCAGGTCAGCGAATCCTGCCGATCCAGTCGGCGACGATCTGAATAACTTCCGGCGCCACATGCGCAGGATGAAAATATTCCTGTCCGGTCGAATCTCCTGTAACCGGCATCATCAGGTGATTCAGGCCCTCTAGCTGCTTGCTCTCGCTCCCGGGAGCCGTGCTGGCTTTCTGGAGCGCCTCAAAATCCTGTTCACTGACCTGGATGTCCTTCGTGCCGCGCAGCACCAGAGCAGGCAGCCCGAGCTTCGCCAACTCAGCAGCGGGATCCTGGCTGACCCATGATCTCCAGTACCTCTCGGGGAGCCGGAGGGGCGGCGAGCCCACCATCTCGTCTTCGGGGGTCGTTGGATCGTTGATGGTTCGAAATATCTCTTCCCACTGCTTCTGGATGGCATTAAGCTGGTCCGCGCCGGCACCCTGGAGCTTCGCCTGGAAAATGAGCTGGCGTTCGAGGGTTTGTTGAATCCCGATAGCCCCTCCGGCCAGGAAAATGATGCCGCGCAAGGAGCCGGCAGATTGTTGCAACCGGTCCGCGGCGATTACTGGCGCCATGGTTCCACCCAGGCTGTGCCCGAGCAGAAAGACCCGCTTCGCGTCGACCTCGGTCAGCGTGGACGCATAAGCAAGGGCCGCCACGGCATCGAAGGTTACCTCGTGATCGAGATCGGGATGATCCTTGAAGGTATCCGGGGCAAAGTGGGTTCGCTTGTCGTAGCGTAGAGTAGCGATGCCATCCGCAGCGAGGCCGTATGCGAGGTCGCGGAAGGGCTTATTGGGCCCGGGCCCGATACTCTCATCCGCATCATGAGGGCCGGACCCATGGACGAGAACAACGATCGGCACAGGTTCTTTACGATTTTTCGGGAGCGCCAGAACGGCAGGAATCTTCAATCCATCGCTGGCAAAGGAGACGTTCCGCTCTTCCACTGCTTCTGCCCCGGGCACAGGTCCGGAAACAGCTCCCTCATCCGTTTCAATCAGGACGAAGCCGCTTCGTCGATAGGACAAGCTTTGGACTGGAACGGAGAATTCCATCAGATTGTTCCTGAGATCGGCCCAGATATCGGCCCGAGCGTTGGCAATGATCAGGTGCCAGTGTTTCAACAGGACTGGGGTGCCGTCGAGCGTGCCTTCCCCGGCCTCCGCGGCGGTAAGCTCCATCGGCACCTGCACGCCCTTGCCCTGGGCCAGGAGAGCCCAGTATTGGTGATCGGGCTGCGGGTGAGTTGTCTCAAGGTAGATCAGCCCCTGAACGCCGCTGGGGTCGAAGTTATTGAATACAAACGAGGCATGATGCATATCGAAGGTGTTCGTTACCCGACTTCCGCCCGTCACGCCGCCATCGTAATTCAACTTGCCGCTCCGTTCATCCGCGGTTATCGAAGCAGACTGGATCAAATCGTTGATATGGACGGAAAGCGAATCCGACTTCAGTTCGTAGTTCGGGCCCAGCTCCGCTTGGCGGATGGCCTCTATCGATGTGCCTCCGGTTACATAGGAGTAGTGCGCCTTGAGCCGAAAACCGCTCTTCACCGCAGTAAACTGATAGTCCGCCTTGCCGATCTGTTTGTTCCCAAGCTCAAGCAGGAACCGCGCTGGAACGCTCTGAGCCATGGCTAGGACGAATGTCCCGGTCAGGCACAAAAGCCACACGATCCGGCGGGCGATCACATTGCCTCCTGTTCCTTCCTGCCAGAGAGTGTACGTGCAATGTCCACCCGTTATCATGAGCGCGACTTTAGAAATTAATTTGGAGGCAGTTTATGAATGAGCTTGAGCGAACCTTGATCGCAAACGGTGTGGGTGCTCCGCCTTCCCACATTCTTGAAGCTATCGACGACAAAACAGCCCACCGCAGATATGCCGGTCCACCCCACTCCATCTACGAGGAAGTCTGGCATCTGGCATTCTGGCAGAAGCTTTCTCTGGATTGGATTGCCGGCGTGCAGACGCCCTATCCCGCGCACGCCTCCGATGGTTTCCCAACCTCGTTCGACGAGGCGTGGTCCGCGCTGCGGGAACGATTCCTTCGAGGCGCAAAACAGGCCGCGCAAATCGCCGCGGACGCGGGCAGGCTTGAGACTTCCGTTCTTTGCCTCTCGCGCGATCCCGATGCGCCGCGTACGATGCCGGTTCGCGAGCAGCTTGAGGGCATCGCAGCTCACAACGCATATCACCTCGGTCGCATTGTGCTGCTGCGCCAGCTTTTCGGGGTCTGGCCACCGCCTTCAGGCGGCGACTCGTGGTGAGAAACGGCGTTTTGGATCAGAGCAACGCGTGACTTTGTCCGAAAACTGGATATGAGGAACCATGGAAGGAACATTTTTGATCTACGACATTAAATTGTCGGCGATCTCCTTCATTCTTCAAAGAAAGTTCTTGCTTGCAACCCTGCGCGCATGTTAACTATGCAGCCAACACTCCGCCAAACCCACCTGTTCTCACAAAGGGGGAAGTGTAGTTAAGGGCATGTATATGAAAATTGGGACGACGATCCGGGGATACCGCCTCCAGAAGGGGCTATCCCAGGGGGATATTGAAAAGCGTACAGGCCTGTTACGCTGCTATCTGTCTCGGGTGGAGAACGGTCACACCGTTCCCTCTCTCGATACCCTGGCCAAAATCGCTCACGCGCTGGATCTTCCATTGGCTCAGTTCTTCGCGGAAGATTCGCTTGGCCGGGAACTGAATACGCAGAAGCTCACGGACGATGAGCTCCGCTTCTTAACCCAGATCCGCCGTTACTCTACCAATTTGAATGACAGCGATCGCAAGCTGCTGCTGGCCATGGTTAAAAAGTTCGCGGCCACTGCTGTCCGGTAAAACTTCTCTCTCAGGCGCACTCCCCCGCCGCCTAAGATTTCAGGAAATATCGTTTCTATCCCGTCCACTCTGCAGCCGGGTCGGCGGAGAGGCCATGCTATTGCTGCCAGAAGGCGCGCAGCCCGAAAGCTGCGAGCATCAGCGCAAACGTCATTCCCCCAATCGCGAGCCTGCGACGACGGATAAAGGTTGCCCTCGGCGCGCCTATCCGCGGCACCAGCGGCACACCCAGCGCCAGACCACTCAGGAAACCACCGAGATGCGCCATGTTGTCGATGCGTACCGGGCTTGGGCCAAAGGCGGTGTAGAGGCCGATCGCGAAGTTCAGGATCGCAAACTGAATTACGCTCCAGCGCAGCCGTTTGAGCTCGACCTTAGGAAGCGGCAACAGGGGCGATTTGAGCAGCACGATGAGCACGCCCGCCAATCCGAAGACGGCACCAGAAGCGCCCGCGCCCACAATCGACGGGTGATCCGCAACACCGGGATTCACCGCTATGCTTAAGAGATTTCCGGCCAAACCGGTAAGAATGTATGCAGCGAAGACGCCCATCGGCCCCATGAGCGGCTCGGCGAGGAGACCCAGGTTCCACAGGCACCACATGTTGGTGGCGATGTGGATGATTCCCACGTGGACAAACATTGCGGTGATCAGCCGCCACCACTGTCCATATTGCAGCACCAGTGTTCCGTTGTTCGCGCCCCACAGCACCAACTGCCGTGTGGTGGGCGATAAAAACGACACGCCCGACAGCACCATACCCAGAAATACAGCACAATTGATGCCGAGAAGAGTGTAGGTCGCAGGAGCGGAGGCCCAGCTCGGACCCCTTCGCGGCCGGGCGACAGGAGGTTGCGGCGGTCCGTATTGTTCGGGAGGCGGGTACCAGGAGCCGTTTTGCGTGCCTGCAACAGGCGGCAGGATTTCCGGCTGTGCGCTGCCGGAGCGAAATCCAGCCACACCGGTTCCGTCGTCCTTCCGTGGTATGCCGCTATGCTGCCGGCTTTGATCCATATCCATAACCTGTGTCTCTAACCTATTCTCACTCTTCGTTGCTGACAAATATGGGCCAGCATGACAATCCGATGCGCTACCCATACAATTTTCCTTTACTTACCGGATCTAGGCGCGACATTCTCATCCATTGCTTTCATCAGTTACAGGAGCAGCCTCTTGAGCGGCAAAAGACAAATGCGGCGCGCACTCCTCAGCGTTACCGACAAATCGGGCCTTGTTGCTTTCGCAACGCAACTTGCCGGGCACGGCATCGAGCTTGTCTCCACGGGCGGGACGGCGCGGGCACTGCGCGAATCCGGCCTCATCGTTCTCGATATCTCCGAGTTAACCGGCTTTCCGGAGATGCTCGATGGCCGCGTCAAGACTCTGCATCCCAAGGTCCACGGAGGAATTCTTCACATTCGCGGCAACGCCGAACATCGTGCAGCGGTTGAGGAACATGGCATCCAGCCGATCGACATGGTGGTGGTGAATCTCTACGCCTTCGAGGCGACTGTTTCGAAGCCTGGCGCGACTTTCGCTGAAATCATCGAGAATATCGACATTGGTGGGCCTTCGATGATCCGCTCTGCCGCAAAAAACTTTGAAGACGTGACGATCGTTACGTCTCCAGCGGACTACCGGGCCATTGCCGAGGAGCTTGCGGCTAACGCCGGAGCTCTTACCCGCGAAACCCGGTGGCGTCTTGCCCAGCAGGCCTTTTCTGTGACTGCTGCCTACGATACGGCGATTGCCAACACGCTTCAGGGGATTGTCTCGCCCGAACCCGCTGAGTCGCCCGTCCAGTTTTTCGATCCGTTGACGTCGGAGTTCCCCAATGCTCTCCGCATCTCCTATCCGCTTGCGCAGCGGCTGCGCTATGGCGAGAACCCGCACCAGCGCGCTGCTCTTTACTCCGATGGCTCGGGAACTGGGATTGCCGGAGCGACGCAGTTGCAAGGCAAGGAACTCAGCTTCAATAATCTGGTCGATCTCGATGCCTGCTGGGATCTAGTGCAGGATCTGGGTAAGGACTCCGATGCGGCGGGAGTCGCCATCATCAAGCACACCAACCCATGCGGCGCGGCCACTGGCGCGACCGTGCTTGAGGCTTACCGGAAGGCTCTGGCTGCCGATCCCGTGTCGGCCTTCGGCGGCGTGATCGGGATCAACCGTGAGGTGGATGATGCGGCTGCTGAGGAGATCGCCAAGCTTTTTGTTGAAGCGATTGCCGCGCCCAGCTTTTCGCCCGAGGCTCGCGGGCGTTTCAGTGCGAAGAAAAATCTTCGCCTTGTCGAAGTCCGCCACGCACAAGCGGCCCGAGCTTTGAAGCAGGTGTCGGGGGGGCTTCTGTTGCAGGATGCCGACCACGGAAGTGTCTCCGCCACTGAGCTTGAGACGGTTACCGTGCGCAAGCCTACCGAAGATGAGCTTTCATCGCTGCTTTTCGCCTGGCGCGTGTGCAAGCACGTTAAGTCGAATGCCATCGTGTACGCCCGCAACGGGCAGGTGCTGGGAGTGGGGGCGGGACAGATGAGTCGGGTGGATGCGGCGAAATTCGGAGCCATGAAGGCCGTTCTGCCGCTTGCCGGCTGCGTCGCGGCGTCGGACGCCTTCTTTCCATTCCCCGACGGACTCGAAGTGGTTGTGGCGGCGGGTGCGACGGCTGTAATTCAACCCGGAGGATCCGTAAAAGACCCCGAGGTCATCGCTGCGTCAGACTCGCTCGGCATTGCCATGGTTTTCACCCACATGCGGCACTTCCGTCATTGACCAGCATTGCACGGGATCAAAGCTTCACCAAAGCATGCACCCTGAACCGGGTTACAATCGTCTTATTGTAATGACGTGCTAGGCAGCGCGGCAGCGTCCGTACCAGGTCCTATTGAAGTTATTCGAGATAAGTCGAGCCGGGGCATCTGCCAGATCATTTGCCGAGTCCGGGCGCAGGGATTCCCAGCGATCATGAGCAGCAAGCCTCACTTTAGCAATATCGTCCGCACCAAAGCCCTTCACCTGGTGCTCTCAGTCACCCTGGCCTTTGCCGCTTTCTTCGCAATGCCGGCCAGCGCGCAGAGCGCCAAGCCTGCAGCGCCGATACCTCCGGCTGCCGCGACTAATTCCTCGGAACCCGATCGCGCCGGCGCCTATTACCACTACATGCTGGCACATGAATATGAGGATATGGCCAACACCTACGGCCGCCCCGAGTACGCCACGCGTGCCATCGAAGAATACAAGCTGGCTCTGAATGCCGATCCCACCTCGAAATTCCTGACCAGTGGACTGGCTGAACTTTACTTCCGCACCGGGCACGTCCGCGACGCGGTTCTGGCTGCGCAGGACCAGATCAAAAAAGATCCGAACAATGTCGAAGCCCACAAGCTGCTGGGACAAATCTATCTGCGCTCTCTGGGCGACGGCCAGCAGAATGGGCCGTCGGAAGAGATGCTCAAGCTCGCCATTGCCGAGTACATCAAAATCGTCTCTCTTGAGCCGGACAACATTCAGGACCATCTGCTGCTCGGCCAGTTGTACTCTTTCGCGCACGATTCGGTTCACGCCGAGGAACAGTTCTCGGCGGCGGAAAAGATCGATCCCGGGTCAGAGGAAACAGCCCTCAACCTGGCGCGCCTTTACACTGAGCAGGGCGATCCCGAACGCGCAATCAAAGTCCTCAACAGTCTGCCGGAGGACGACAAAACGGGCAAGACTGAGTTCGTCCTGGGCGCCAGTTACGAGCGCCTCAAAGATACGCAGCATGCCATCGAGGCTTACAAGAAGGCTCTCGAACTTGAACCCGACAACCTGGACACAGAACGCGCGCTGGCCAAGGCGCTCCTAAACGACAACCAACTCACCGCCGCGCTCGCGGCCTATCAGGACATCGCCTCGGGCGACCCCACCGATCCTGACGCATATCTGCACATTTCGGAGATCCAGCGCCGCCAGGGGAATTACGAAGAAGCGCTCACTACGCTCAAGAAGGCCAAGTCTCTGGTGTCTGACTCGCTCGAGATTAACTTCAACGAGGGGCTCATCGACGATGCCTTGGGTCGCTACGACGACGCCGTACAAATCTTCGAGAAGATGGTCGCCGACTCCGAACACACCACCGGACAGTATTCCGAATCTGAAAAGAGCAATCGGTCCCTCTTCCTGGAACGGCTGGCCATCCTGTATCGCGAACAGAACAAGATTGATCAGGCAATTGCGACGTACCAAAAGATGGCCGATCTGGGGGGCGAGTTCGCCGCTCACGCTTATGAGTCTGAAGTAGACACCTATCGTGACGTCCATCAGTACGACAAAGCCACGCAGGTAGCACGCGAAGCCACGGAGAAATTTCCGAAGCAGCGCGGCATCAAGTTGACGTATGCCATGCAGCTTGCGGACAACGGTCACCCCGACGAAGGCATCGCGCTCGCGAAGTCCATGCTGACCAGGACCCCTGCGGACCTTGAGGTTTACCACCAACTCGCGAACATCTACACGCGGCTGCGTCGCTGGCAGGATGCCGCCGCAGCCATTGACCAGGCCGATCAGCTCTCCACAAAGCCGGACGACAAGTTTTTCATCGCTTTCCTGCGCGGCACTTTATTTGAACGTCAAAAGCTCTACGATCAGGCTGAGACCGAGTTCCGCAAAGCGCTTGCACTCGATCCCAACAACAGCATGACCCTGAATTACCTCGGCTATATGCTGGCTGACCACGGCACAAAGCTTGAGGAAGCTTTGACCATGATCAAGAAAGCCGTCGAGCTCGATCCGCAAAACTATGCCTATCTCGATTCGCTTGGCTGGGCCTACTTCAAGCTCGGCCAGTACAACGTGGCAGAAACCGATCTGCGCAAGGCGGTCGAGCGCAACTCGATGGACGCCACGGTTCACGACCACCTCGGTGAAGTCTACGAAAAGACGGGACGCCTGAAGCTGGCCGCGGCGCAATGGGAAGAGTCGCTGAATGAATACGAGCACACCATGACTGCCGATATGGATCCAGGGGACGTGGGCAAAGTGCAGAAGAAGCTCGACAGCGTGCGGGTTCGCATTGCCCGGGAAGGACCCGTAGCGACATCCACGAAGCCTTGATTCGTCAGATTCTGATGCATCTGCCCGCCGATTGTGCGGTTACCAACACCGGGGCGCTCGTCGAACGCAGGTATCCCGAAGCTCCGCATCCTTACCGGCTTCCTTTCGAGCGCGATCGAGCGCGCATCATCCACGCGCGGGCCTTCCGGCGTCTGGCCGGCAAGACCCAGGTGTTCACACATCGCTACTCCGACCATTTTCGCAGCCGCCTCACACACACGATGGAGGTGGCGCAGATCGCGCGCACGGTTGCTGCGGCGCTGGGTCTGAATGAAACGCTTGCGGAATCGCTTGCCCTCGTCCATGACATCGGGCACCCGCCGTATGGGCATGCAGGCGAACGAGCCCTTGACGAAGCCCTACGCGAGCACGGTCTTCGCTTCGATCACAATCTGCACGCCTTGCGTATCGTGGAGCACTTCGAAAGCAGGTATGCCGAGTTTCGCGGGCTAAACCTCACTCTCGGGGTCCGCGAGGGTATCATCAAGCACTCACGGGACTACTCCCCTGTCGATCATCCGGAACTTGCCTCGTATTTCCTCGATCAGCGGCCGCCGCTCGAGGCCCAGCTCATCGATCTGGTCGACGAAATCGCCTACCTTACAGCCGATCTCGACGACGGCTTCGAAGCCGGGATATTGTCGCTGGGTGAAACGCGCGCGGGAATCCGGCTACTTGAAGGGTTCTATGTGCCAATGCAGGTCAAATATCCCGAGGCGGCTGAGAAACTCGTCTTTAACGAGGCACTGAAGCGCGTGCTCAACGCGCTGGTCGATGACTTAATCGACGAAACTCGCCTTCGCGCTGAGCGGGCAAACGCGGATACCCTCGAAGCGATCCGGGACTCGCCTCATCGCCTTGCCGCCTTCTCGCCAGCCATGGAAGAGTTGCGCCTCGAAGCCAAGCGCTACCTCTATGACCACCTTTACAATGCCCCCGAGCTTGCACACGATCATGACGAAGCCGAGCAGGTGATCGCGACACTCTTTCATGCCTGGGTTGCCAATCCGGAGTTGCTGCCGCAAAGTTACGCCTCGCAAATCGAAGAAGAGGGTGCTCCCCGGGTCGTTGCCGACTATATTGCCGGGATGACCGACCAATACATCCTCGGTCACTATCAGGCCTGGACTTCGAGGAATGCCTGAAGAGAGCCGGTCAAGCAGGTTGAGCCTGTTCATTTCACATCTCTTCCTGCGGTAATTTCCACTCGCCGTGGTTTGCTCTTCAACGCGAAGCTCCGTACGATAGATGAGACGTCCCCTGTTGCGTTCCCACCCGGTACCGCGCACATTCGAACGCATCCGAAACAATCGTGAAAACGATTGTGGACGAGCACATTTGGAAGGCATCACGTTGAGCTCAGCAGAAACACTCGAAACCACTCCGCAACCCGAAGAGCATACCCACGCAGATCACGAGGGTCATGCACACGATCATGACCATGAGCACAGCCACGAAGGGCATCAGCACGGCCCAACGCTGAACCCCGATCTGACCCGCGAAGTCGAGGTGGAGGTACCCGCCGACGAGGTAGCGCGCAGCTTCCGCACCGTGGTGAAGCGTTACCAGAAACAGGCACGTATCCCTGGCTTTCGCGCCGGCAAGGTGCCTGAGACGCTTATTCGCAGCCGCTTCGCGGATGGCATCCGCCAAGACGTAGTGGAGTCTGTGCTGCCGGATCATTTCCGCTCCGCGATTCAGCAGCAGAATGTTAAGCCCATCTCGCAACCCCAGGTCACGGACCTCAAGCTTGAAGACGGACAGCCGCTCAAGTTCAAGGCGGTCTTTGAAGTCCTCCCCGAATTCTCGATCGACGGCTACAAGCAGATCAAGGTCGACAAAGCCGACACCACGCTGACCGAAGAGGAGGTCAACGCTGAACTCGATCGTGTGCGTGATTCGCGCTCGACCATGGAGCCGGTTACCGAAGATCGTGCCCTCATCGATGGCGACTGGGCGCAGATCACCTTTCAGGGCGATGTGAAAGGCGAAGCAGCCGAGGTTTCGGAAGCCCCTGCTCAACCGATTGAGGGCCAGGACGTGATGATTGAAGTCGGCGGCCCGAATACACTACCGTCTTTCAACGAAGCGCTGCGTGGATCAAAGCCCGGGCAGGAACTAAAGTTCGAGGTGAGCTATCCGGCCGATTTTGGCGAGAAGCGCCTGGCCGGTAAGGCCGTCGCTTACGACGTCGAAGTCAAGGCCATCAAAAAGAAAGTTCAGCCCGAGCTGAACGATGAGTTCGCGAAAGAACTGGGTGAATACGAGGGCATCGAAGACTTCAAGAACAAACTGCGTGAGCATCTCACGAACGACAAGGAGCGGCGTCTGCAGGGAGAGACTCGCGACAAGCTGGTCGAGGCATTTGTCGCACACTATCAGTTCCCTGTTCCCGAATCGCTCGTTCAGACACAGATCGACGCGCGCCTCGATCGCGGCCTGCGGGCTCTTGCGGCGCAGGGCATGCGCACCGAAGACATGCGCAAGCTCGACTTCGCGCGGCTGCGCGAAGCCCAGCGCAATTCAGCCATGGCCGAGGTCAAGGCTACCCTCATTCTGGATAAAATCGCAGCCGCGGAGGGGGTAGAAGTCAGCGATGAAGATTTGGAACGGGAACTACAAGTCATCTCCGTGCAAACGCGGGAGCCGCTCGAAACCCTGCGCGCACGTTTGACGGATGAGGGCGCTCTGGCTAGAATTCGTGAACAACTACGAAGAGAAAAGATTGGAAGCATCCTTTACGAGCGGCTTGCTTGAAAGGGAGTGTCCTGGCCGGTGACGAGCTTGATTCCGGCTTCAACTTCACACTGATGATGAAGCGTCTGCGCTTCGAGGACTGAGAGTTAGAGAAGTATGGCACTCGTACCTATGGTGGTCGAGCAGACGAGTCGAGGCGAGCGCGCCTACGACATCTATTCCCGTCTGCTTCGGGACAACATTATTTTTCTGGGCACGCCGATCGACGATCAGATCGCGAATCTCATCATCGCCCAGATGCTCTTTCTCTCCGGCGAAGACCCAGAAAAGGATATTCAGCTCTACATCAACTCGCCTGGTGGATCGATCACCGCGGGTCTGGCCATTTACGACACAATGCAGTTCATCAGGAACGACGTTGTGACCTATTGCATCGGCCAGGCGGCCAGCATGGGCGCGTTCCTGCTTATGTCCGGGACCAGGGGCAAGCGTTTTGCGCTTCCCAACTCACGCATTCTTATCCACCAACCGTCCATGGGCGGCCTTTCCGGCCAGGCCACGGACATCGACATCCACGCGCGCGAAATCCTGCGCATCCGCGAAATTACCAACAACCTGATGTCTAAACATACCGGGCAATCGCTGGATAGAATCGAACGCGATGTGGAACGCGACTTCATCATGAACGCCCCGCAGTCCAAGGAATATGGCATCATCGATGAAATCATTGACCGGCCCCCCAACCTGGCCCGTGTTTGATGCATTGAAGCAACGCGAAGGAGCAGCAGCATGAAAACGCGCACGGGATCGGACGACACATTAAGGTGTTCGTTCTGCCACAAGTCGCAGGACGCAGTGGCAAAGCTCATTTCTTCCCCCAGCGACTATCCGCGCGCCTATATCTGCGACGAATGCGTTGCCGTCTGCAATTCCATCCTTGAAGACGACCGCGGTGAGACCCCGCCGGGCGCGGCACCCGCGCACCTGCCCAAGCCGCTTGAGGTAAAGGCCTTTCTCGACGAATATGTGATCGGCCAGGAGCAGACCAAGAAGAAGCTCGCCGTCGCCGTCTACAACCACTACAAGCGCATCCAGATGAACCGCACGCGCGGCAACGATGTGGAGCTGTCAAAGTCCAACATCCTGCTGGTCGGACCGACGGGCAGCGGCAAGACGCTGCTGGCCCACACGCTAGCCAAGATGCTCGATGTGCCTTTTGCCATCGTCGACGCAACCACGCTCACGGAAGCCGGATATGTCGGCGAGGACGTTGAAAACATCATCCTCAAGCTGCTGCAGGCTGCCGACGGCGATGTTGCTCGCGCACAGACCGGCATCATCTACATCGACGAGATCGACAAGATCGGCCGAAAGGACGAAAACCCTTCGATCACACGCGACGTCTCCGGCGAAGGAGTGCAACAGGCCCTGCTAAAGATTCTCGAAGGCACGGTCGCGAACGTGCCGCCGCAAGGCGGACGCAAGCATCCACACCAGGAATTCACGCCGGTTGATACGACTAACATTCTTTTCATCTGCGGCGGTGCTTTTGTAGGCCTGGAGCGCGTCATTGGCCGTCGCGTCGGCAAAAAAGCCCTGGGCTTCAAGGCCATCGCCGACAAAGATCACCAGGAACCAGGTGTGAGCCTGGGCGCCCAGCGCGATTCGGAACTGCTGCGCCGGGCCGAGCCTCAGGATCTCATCAAATTCGGGCTAATCCCGGAATTTGTGGGCCGCCTACCCGTCATGGGCGTTCTGGACGAGCTGGACGAGGCGGCGTTGATCGAAATCCTCACCAAGCCACGCAATGCCATCCTGAAGCAGTATCAGCGGCTGTTTGAATACGAGGGCGTCAAGATTCTTTTTAGCGAAGAGGCCTCGCGCGCTATCGCGCAGGAAGCCCTGTCGCGCAAAGTCGGCGCGCGCGGTTTGCGCATGATCCTGGAAGAGCTAATGCTCGACCTGATGTATCACCTGCCTAGCAACAAGAAGATCAAGGAACTCGAAATTACCGCCGAGATAGTCAAGAAGCGCGACCTCTCGATGATGCTGCTTGATAAGGCCGGCTGAAAAAATACCTCTTACTGATGCGAATGAAATACGAAGGCGAGCTGCGAAGCTCGCCTTTCACGCTTCATGATCTGACCTTTTGTCATTGCGTATGACGGTAACAAGTGACCGAAGTGCGTCCCGTTATGAGCCTTAATGGGTTAAAGTTCATCTAATGAGTTGCGAGAGGGGGGTCAGTGACCCAATCCAAAGAGAGCCGTGACAGGAACGATCTGCGCAAGCTTCCCATGATGCCCATTCGGGACATGGTGATCTTTCCACACATGATGACGCCCTTCGTCGTCGGACGCGAATCGAGCGTCCGCGCCCTCGAAGAGGCGCTGAACGGCGACCGCAAAATTTTTCTTGCCACCCAGCACGACGCGCGCGTGGATGAACCGCAGGCCGAGGATATTTTCCCGGTCGGGACTATCGGCAACATCGTGCAGAGCGTGAAAATGCCCGACGGCAACATCAAGGTTCTCGTCGAGGGCCTGGAGCGCGCGCGCGCTGTCGAAATGAACGATTCCGACGGCTTCTTTGTCGCGACGGTAAGCACGGTAAAGGTCGAGTTCGAACCGTCTGCGCAGATCGAACAGCTGGTGCAGCGCGTTACCTCGCTTTTTGAGCAGTACGTAAAGCTGCAGCAGTCTCTGAACTACGAAACCATGATCGCCGCCGTCCGTACCGACGAGCCGGCCAAGCTTGCCGACACCATCGCCGCGAATCTGCAGCTCGAAATTGCGGAAAAGCAAATGATCCTCGACGTCTTCGATCCTTCGGAACGCCTCAGCATGATTGCCGATGTGCTCGATGTCGAGATCGAAAAGCTCAACATGGATCGCAGCGTGCAGTCGCGGGTCAAAAGGCAGATGGAGCGTGCGCAGAAGGAGTACTACCTCAACGAGAAGATCAAAGCGATCCAGAAGGAGCTTGGCCGCGGCGAAAAGAGCGAGTTCGACGAGCTGAAAAGGAAGATTGAGACCTCCGGAATGCCAAAAGAGGTCTTCGACAAGGCGATTCAGGAGCTCAAAAAGCTCGAAGCCATGCCGCCGATGTCGGCTGAATCGACCGTCTCACGCAACTATCTCGATTGGCTGCTGGCTGTGCCCTGGAAGAAGAAATCCAAGGAGACGCGCAGCATCGATCACGCGGAAAAAGTTCTGAACGCGGATCACTACGGCCTGGAGAAAATCAAGGAGCGCATTCTCGAGTTCCTCGCCGTACGCCAGTTAGTAAAAAATCCTAAAGGCTCCATCCTCTGCTTCGTAGGACCTCCGGGTGTCGGAAAGACTTCGCTCGGCATGTCGATCGCCAAGGCCACAGGTCGTAAGTTCGTCCGCATGTCGCTTGGCGGCGTGCGCGATGAAGCTGAAATCCGCGGTCATCGTCGCACTTACATCGGCGCGTTGCCGGGCCAGATTATCCAGTCAATGAAAAAGGCGGGCACCCGGAATCCAGTCTTCATGCTGGATGAAGTCGACAAGATGGCCTCTGACTTCCGCGGCGATCCAGCGTCGGCGCTGCTTGAAGTTCTCGACCCTGAGCAGAACGCAAGCTTCCAGGACCACTACCTCGACGTCGAATACGACCTATCGCAGGTGCTTTTCGTGGCCACCGCCAACGTGCTGCACACTATTCCTCCGGCGCTGCAGGATCGCATGGAGATCCTGCGCCTGCATGGTTACACCGAGGCGGAAAAGCTCGAAATCGCCAAGCAATATCTAGTTCGGAAGCAGCGCGAGAACACTGGCCTGACGGACAAGAACGTCGTCTTCGCCGATGATGCGATCGCTGAAATCATCCGCAGCTATACGCGCGAGGCTGGAGTTCGCAATCTCGAGCGCGAAATCGGCAACGTCGCCCGCAAAGTGGCCCGCAAAGTTGTCAAGAATGGAGCTAAACACAAGGAGGCGATTACAGCCACCAACGTTTCCGACTTCCTCGGCGTGGCTAAGTTCCGCGACTCACTCGTCCACGAGAAGAACGAAGTTGGCCTGGTCAACGGTCTTGCCTGGACCGAAGTTGGCGGCAGCATCCTGCAAACCGAAGTTCAGATTCTCGACGGCAAAGGCAAGCTCACCACAACCGGGCAGCTCGGCGACGTGATGCAGGAGTCGGCACAAGCGGCGCTCTCCTATGTGCGCAGCCGTTCGCATCACTTAGGTTTGCCGCGCGACTTCTATCGCAACGTGGACATCCACATCCACGTGCCCGAAGGCGCCATTCCAAAGGACGGTCCATCGGCGGGCATTACGCTCGCTACCGGAGTCGCCAGCGCTCTCATCAAGATTCCCGTGCGCCGTGATATCGCCATGACCGGCGAAATCACGCTGCGCGGCAAGGTGCTCCCCATCGGCGGATTGAAAGAGAAGCTGCTGGCGGCGCATCGTGCGGGGATTTTCGAGGCCATCCTGCCCAAAGACAATCAGAAGGATCTGGCCGACCTGCCCGAGAACCTGAAGAGTGCCATGAAACTGAACTTCGTCGATTCCATGGATGAGGTACTCAAGCTTGCCCTCGAAGCTCCAATACCTGAGCTCAAGGAAGAAACCCCGGAAGTTCTGGCTGTCGTTCCACCACTAGCGTTGCCCGAGCAGCGTCCGCATCAGTAAAGTACGAGTTCCGAGTTGCCGGCTTTGAGCTGGGGCGCCGATCACTGGACTCAGAATGTTAGTTAATGCGTGAGCAGACCAAAGACGGCGACCCCCGTTGGCGTTCCAACATATACCTTGCCGTTGGCGACAACCGGCGTAATGAATTTATTGTCGGCAAAGCTGTCCCGTCCGTTTGCGGCCTGATTGCTGTTGTAGAGTTCGCGACCGAGCTCGGCGGCACTGCAGGCGTGCAGGACGCCGTTGCCGGAGGAGTTCTCGACGGCCCAGACGATTCCGTTCTGCGTGCCGTTTGCACTCACGCTGGGCGTCGTCCCCGGGTAGGAAAAAACTGTTGACGACTGGCTGGCCGGAGTCGGCTGCAGCTGGGCGTTGACCACACTGAAGGCTTTAAGCATGTCGTTTTGACCGCCGTAGTATACGGTTCCGTTGAACCACGCGGGCATGCCCCATTCCCCGTTCGCGAGAGCGCCGGGCAATTGTTGATAGATATTGTTGCTAACCGAGTGGAACTTGCCCATGTCATTGCGATCGACGATGTAGATAGAGCTGTCTTTTCCCGCGCCCACTGCCAACTGATGCACCTGCCCCTTCGAATCCGTCAAGTCAGGTAACAGGAGAACACCGCCCGAGCCCAGATCCTGGTCGTCGTCCGATTCCATCACTGTGTTGGAGGAGTTGAAATAGTCAGCCACCGCAAGCTTTCCGCTTGCGGTTGAGATCTTCATGAAAGCATTTCCGTAGTCGCCGTGGACGGGGAATCCATTTGCATCGAGCGTTGCGTCGAAGCCACCATTCGCATCGAGGAAATAGATGTTGCCGCTCGTATCTGCCGCCAGCCCGGCACCGCTCATCCAGATCGAGCCCGCTCCTTCACCAAATCCCGTTCCCCCGCTGTTTGGAGTCAAATTCAGAACTGACGTCTGCTTGAGAGCTTGCTCGCTGTAAGCCATGAGCCAACCTGTATAGGGCCTCTGATCGCAATGCGATGTCCAGCCCAGGTAAATCGTGCCGTTCATCAACAACAAGCCGACGCGCTCCGCGTAGCTGCCCGGGTTAAACGTCTGCAGGCCATTACTGGAAAAGGCTCCAGTTCCCGGGTAGGTGGCCTGTATCTCGGTTGGTCCTCCGCTCAACTCCGCACCGGTTGTCAGGTCAAGCGCGTGCAGCCGCTGGTGGTAGTTGCCGCTCGCGTCCTTGGTCATGCCGACGACAAAGATGCCTCCGTGCGCCCCATAACTGCGATCGATGACTGGCGTAGACGTAATTCCAATCTCGGGAGTGATCTGGCCGCAATAGTGATCATCGCTGGTCGTCTCGTTGGTGCCCAGCACAGAGATCTTCCATAGCTGAACGCCGGAATCCGCGTCGAAGGCGTAGACGCTGTCGTGTTCGGAAACCACGTAGAGCACGTTGTGGGGCTGCCCGTTGAATGTCATTCCGGAGAGATAAAGGGGCGCGCCATCCACTCTGCCGTCCGTCCCGTAGAAGCCGACCTTGCCAAAACTGGTCGAGTTCACATTGCCAGGGGTCAGCGTTGTCTCATTCGCATTCAGGCCGTCACGGGCGTTGTCATAGTGATACGTGGTGACGTCGATGCCGACGGCCGTTGCGACGCTCACGTTAAGTTGCAGCGTCGCTGAATGGATTAGATCGCCCGAGGTTCCGGTAAATGTCACCGTTGGGGTTCCCGTTGCCGCAGTCGAGGATGCGGTCAACGTGACATTCTGAGCCGTACCCGGGGTTAGCGTCAGAGTTGACGGATTTGCCGTCACCCCGGTGGGTAGGCCGTTCAAAGTCACGTTTACGCTGGCTGTGAATCCGTTCAGAGCATTGGCGTTTACGACGACCGCGTGGCCGGCCGCACCGGCGGTCAATGCGAGGCTCGTGGGCGCTACGGTCAGCGAGAAATCAGGCGCAGGGGCCGCTGCGGTTAACGTCAACGCTACTGTCGCCATGTGATTGAGGCTACCCGAGGTGCCTGTGAGCGTGATCGTTGCCATACCTGCTGCCGCAGTCGATCCCGCGGTTAGCGTGACATTCTGAGCAGTGCCCGGGATTAGCGTCAGAGTTGACGGATTTGCCGTCACCCCGGCGGGTAGGCCGTTCAAAGTCACGTTTACACTTCCGGTGAATCCGTTCAGAGCCTTCGCGCTCACTGCGACCGCCTGGCCGGCCGCACCGGCGGTCAATGCGAGGCTCGTGGGCGCTACGGTCAGCGAGAAATCAGGCGCAGGGGCCGCTGCAGTTACCGTCAAGGCTGCCGTCGCCGTGTGATTGAGACCCCCCGAGGTGCCAGTGAGCGTGATCGTTGCCATACCTGCTGCCGCAGTCGATGCCGCAGTAAGTGTCACATTCTGAGCAGTGCCCGGGGTGAGCGTCAGAGTTGACGGATTTGCCGTCACCCCGGTGGGTAGGCCGCTCAAAGTCACGTTTACGCTGGCTGTGAATCCGTTCAGGGCATTCGCCGTTACGGCAACTACCTGGCCGGTTGTCCCCGCCATGAGACTGAGCGTGGCGGGCGAAACCGTGAGGCTGAAATCCGCGCCAGGAGGAGGATTCGTTGTCACGGTGTTTGAGGCGCGGCTTCCGCAACCCAGGTTGGCGATGAGGACAGTGGCGGCCAGAACTGCGAGAAGGGACGCTGGGACAATGCGCATAACACACCTGTCTATAGATCCTGCAGATCCTGCCGTTCCGCGATCTCATCATAACGAGGGCACGACTGAGCAGGCCATCCAGTGTTGTGATGAGAGCAAAAAAAGTCGCGGGTCATTCAGATGCGATCCAGGGCCTGGTCCAGATCGCTCAGCAGGTCGTCCACGTCTTCAATGCCCACCGAGATGCGCACCAGGCCGTCCGTGATGCCCAGCTTTGCGCGAGCCTCTTCGCCGATCGCTGCGTGGGTCATCGTCGCTGGATGCGAGATCAGCGTCTCGACACCGCCGAGGGATTCGCCCAGCGTGCATACCTGCACTTGCTTGAGCATCGTGTTGGCGTTCTTTAGAGAACCAGTCTCAAACGAGATCAGCGCGCCGAAGCCCGACATCTGCTGCTTCGCCAGCTCGTGCTGCGGATGCGACATTAAACCCGGATAAAACACACGGCTGACTTTCTTGTGCCCGGCCAGAAACTCTGCGATCTTTCTCCCGCTGGCGTCATGCTGGCGCATGCGCACGGCCAACGTCTTCACGCCGCGCAGGATCATCCAGCACTCAAATGGCGAAAGAATGCCGCCCGTGCACTTCTGGACGAAGGCAAAGTTCTCCGCGTGTTCAGGTTTGGTGCCCACCAGCACGCCACCGAGCCCGTCGCTGTGACCATTCAGAAACTTGGTGGTGGAATGCATCACGATGTCGGCGCCCAGCTCAATCGGCCGCTGAAAGTAAGGCGACATGAATGTGTTATCCACGGCAAGCTCGACCCCACGCTCGCGGCAGACGTCGGCAACGGCGCGGATGTCGGTCAGCGTCATGATGGGATTCGTGGGAGTCTCGATATGGACCAGTTTCGTCGCGGGCCGGATGGAGCGGCGGACGTTCTCAGGGTCGGACGTATCCACGTAACTGAACTCGATGCCATAACGAGTGACGATCTGATTGAATAATCTCGGCGTTCCTCCATAGACGTTCTCGCCGCAGATCACATGATCGCCGCTTCGGAACATCGTGATCATAGCCATAATGGCAGCCATGCCACTTGAAAAGACGTGCGCGCTTGTGCCGCCCTCAAGGGAGGCCAGATTGGTTTCGAGCGCGTCGCGGGTGGGATTCGAGACGCGGGAGTACTCGTAACCCTTGTGTTTGCCGATCTCCTCCTGTGCGTAGGTCGAAGAGAGATAGATCGGTACGTTCACTGCGCCGGTTTGCGGATCAGGATACTGTCCGTCATGAATGGCGCGCGTGGCAAAGCCGTGTTTCTGTTCGGTCATCCTGAAACGAATCCTCCTGATCAGGCCAAGCTGCGCCCAAGGCGGCAATAGCCTGGATGGCTAATCCTCAAAGATATTCTTCGACAGATACCGCTCCGCAGAATCGGCGACGATGGTCGCCACGCGCTTGCCCGCTCCCAGTCGCTTGGCCAGGGCTACAGCTACGTGAACAGTCGCTCCCGAGCTCGAACCTGCCAGGAGCCCTTCCTCTGCCGCCAGCCGCCTCACCATCACAAAGGCATCTTCATCTGTCACCATCGCAATTTCGTCAGCGACGGCGCGATCAAAGGTCTTCGGCACAAACGAAACGCCGATGCCCTCGACCTTGTGGGGGCCCGGTTCGCCACCCTGTAGCACCGATCCCTGCGTTTCCACAGCGACCGCAAGAATACCCGGGTTTTGTTCTTTCAAGAAACGCGCCACGCCGGAAAAGGTCCCGCCCGTTCCAATTCCGGCGACGAAAGCATCGATGCGGCCTTCCATCTGTTCCCATATCTCGACCGCTGTCGTGTCGTGATGGAACTGCGGATTCGCCTGGTTCTCGAACTGCAGCGCCGCAAATACGTTCGGATCGTCCTCCGCTAAAGCCAGCGCCTGCCGAATCGCCCCTTTCATGCCTTCCGCCTCGGGCGTGCGCACCACCGTCGCGCCAAAACCACGCATCAGGATGCACTTTTCTTCCGCAAAGCCTTCAGGGACAAAGAGCACCACGCGATAACCGCGGTTGACCCCGACCAGTGCCAGACCCACGCCGGTGTTGCCCGCGGTCGCCTCCACGATGGTTGTTCCCGGCTTGAGAATACCGCGTTGCTCGGCGTCGAGGATCATGCCCAGCGCGGCGCGGTCCTTCACGCTGCCCCCAGGGTTCAGGAACTCGAGCTTGGCATACACTGCCGCCCACTCTGGCCGAGCGACTCTGCGCAGATGCAGCATAGGCGTCTGCCCCATTAGCTCGGTGATATCTTCAGCGACCCGCAAGGCCGCTCCTGTTTGCTGTACAGCGCTTGATCCACTCATAACAAAACTCCTTAGTGTAGCAGGCGACCGCACGAGGTCGAGGCCCTTCGCGAGTTACCTCGGGCATCTCTCGTAACCTTTTTGCTTGGGGATTCCCGGCTTGCTGCTGTAATCTCTTGCTATCGTGCGACGAGCACCAAGCGATCTGTCCCGCGGACACCCGCCCGAGTAACCACCTTGCCAATAACCCCGTCCACTTCCGCGCAGGGAAAGAGCCGGGCGGTTTCCATGCTCGTGCTCGCCACGATCGGGGTTTCCATTTGCGTATGGGCGGCCGGCTGGGTGCTTTACGGCGCGGCGCGGCGCCTAAACGATTCGCGCGACTGGCTGGAGCATTCTCAGTCGATCGTCTCCGACCTTCAGCTTGAGATACAGCGTCTTGACCGCATCGAACCGAACATTCAGCTTTACCTGCTCACGCACGACGAAAATAACCTTCGCAACGCGCAAACGAACGGGATCTCTTTTTATTCAAGTGCGTTGCACCTGCAGGAGCTGGTCCGCGACAATCCCGGCCAGGCAACCCATGCGCAGGAGCTGGTGAAACAGGCGGCAGCTCTCGTAAAAACGCTCAACACCCTCACCACGCAGTCACAATTTCCTTCCCAGCAATTGCTCGCCTGTGGAGAGACGTTGAGCCTGATGCAGGCAACGGAGCGTGAAGTACTCACGGGGCGCACGGAAGCCGCAAAACTCAATGCCTCGCGCAGTCTGCTTACCAGTGTCAGCTTCACCGGCCTTTCCCTCGTCGTCGTGATCGTGCTGTTCGGCTTTCTTTTACGAGACGCGCTGCACCGCCGTCGATACGAGGAACGGCTGTCGGAAGCCAATGAAAAGCTCGCCGGTACCATTCGCGCTCTCGAGCGCCAGGCCCGCGATTCCGATTCGCTGACCTCGGCCCGCGATGAACTACAGCTCTGCGTGAGTTCCCTCCAGGCACAGCAGGCATCGGTGCGCTACTTTGCACAGCTGCTTCCCGGAACGGCCGGCGGCATCTGCCTTATCAACAACTCGCGACAGTTGGTTGAGCTGGCCGGTACATGGGGCGACACAACGACCCTGGTCGATGGGTTTGCACTCGATGCCTGCTGCGGCCTGCGCTCCGGCCGCATGCGCTGGCGAAAGCCCGGCCAGTCGGAAGTCCATTGCGCGCATTTTTCCGGCACTCTTCCAGAGAACTATCTCTGCCTGCCGCTTGCCGCTTATGGCGAAACGCTGGGGGTCGTCTCTGTCGAATGCGCGTCGTCCGGCATCGCCGCCATGGTTGACGCCAACCTGGGCGCCCTGCAGCAGATGGTTGAGCTGGCATCGATTGCCATTGCCGGCCTTAATCTACGCAGTAAACTCGAACACCAATCCATCCGCGACAGTCTTACCGGCCTGTATAACCGGCATTTCATGGAGACCGCTCTCGATCGTGAGCTGCGGCGCGCGACACGTCACCAGCAAACCCTGGCGGTGCTCGTTCTCGACGTTGACCACTTTAAGGCGTTTAACGATACACATGGCCACGAGGCTGGAGACGTCGTCTTACGCGAAGTTGCCGGATCCCTGCGCGAGACGGTCCGCAGCGAAGACATTGTCTGCCGTTTCGGCGGTGAAGAGTTCGTCGTTATCCTGCCGGAGCTGTCGACGGAAGAGGCTCTAGCACGGGCCGAATCGCTCAGGCACATAGTGAGTGAACTCCGACTTTATTATCGTGGCGAGGCGCTACACGATGTAACCATTTCTATCGGCGTAGCCATGTATCCGTACAATGCCGACACAGTTGAACAACTTCTATCGGTTGCGGATCGCGCGCTTTATGAAGCAAAACATCAGGGCCGCAACCGGGTAATTCTTGCCGAGCAGGTTCCGGCCGAACAGCCTGCCGCAGCTCAGCGAATCATCGTTCAAACAGTCGTCTCCTAGATCGTCATTCCTGGACGCCGCCCCCGCTGCTCGCTTCACGGAGCCTTCGCTGTCTTTGCTTCCGGAGTCACCGGCTTCGGATAGTACCCGCTGCGGGTTCGCACCACCAACCGACCGTGGCCCGACCCATGCGCTTCCACCTTCAGCGTGCGGTAGCCACCCTGCGACGGTGGTTTAGTCGAGTGATAACCAATGGTGTACTGGTTGCGGATGTCGTGGGCTACCTCGGCCGCTATCGAATCCACATCCGCGAGCGACTTGGGAAAGAAGGCGATGCCCCCTGTCTCGTCCGACAAAAGCTTCAGCGCTCGTTTCGCTCTCCGCGACTCCCGACCTCCGCTATCGCCGAACAACAGCCCGATCGAGTACACGACCGGTCCCTGCAGATCCTGTACTCGTCGAATCGTCTGCTCGAGCGTGAAGGTCGATGCATTGTCCTCTCCGTCAGTAATAATCAGCAAGGCTTGTTTCGGACGTTTGGCATTCTTCGCGAGTTGATCGGCCGAGGCCACTACCGCGTCGTAGAGAGCCGTGCCGCCCTTTGAGTCGATGTGCGCCAGTCCTTCGCGCAACTTGCCGATGTCCGAGGTAAAGTCCTGATCGATAAACGCCTCATCCGAGAAATTCACAATAAAAGTCTCGTCGTCGCGATTTGACGCCTTGACCAGATCCAGCGCAGCAGTATTTACCGCCGCGCGTTTGTCCCGCATGGAACCTGAATTATCCACCAGGATTCCCATGGATACAGGAAGGTCCTGGTGCTGGAAGGATGCGACCGTCTGAAGCACCCCATCTTCGAATACCTTGAAGTCGTCCCTGTTCATGTCCGTTACCAGCTGGCCATTCTCGTTCAGCACGGTCACGTTCAGGACGACCTCATCGACGTTGCGCTTCAGGGTAAAGCCACCATGCGGTCCTCGCTCAAGCTCGGTCCCGCGAGTCGCCGAACCAGGGTGCTCCGGGCTCACCGGCTCATTGTCCGCGGCATCAGGAGAGAATACCGGGTCGCGGTCCGCGTTCAGAGGAGGCTGCGTCTCCGGCTTCTGAGCCGGCGCGGTCTGCGCCTGTCCGCCCGCGGAGGAAGCGGCGGCGGGTTCACCAGCGAGAGCCCGCGCGGCAGCCGATTTGGGTGCGGATACGGGAACTGGAGACGTGGAAGTGCTTTGCGCCGGAAGAGTAAGCGGGGCGGCAAATAAGAGAGCCAGCGTCAGTAGAACTGCCAAACCAGGACGGTTACTGCAAGGGAGCATAGTATCCGGTACGAGCGTGGACCGTGAGCTGAGGCAGTCCCGCCGGAGGCACCAGCCTCACCTTCAATTTACGCCACTTCCCGTCATGCTTATCGTTATCCGGTTTATAGCCAAGCACATATTCGTTGCGCAATTCCGCGCTGATCTTGGTTGCGATGTCTCCCATTTCCGACACATCGTCGACGCGGAAGAGGCGGCCGCCTGTCTCTTCACTGATGTCGTTCAGCAACAAGGGTCCCATTCGTTCTTCGGTTGTCGCCGCATATGGATCGAAAATGCCAATAGAATAAATCTGCACCCCCGACTCGCGCACCACCGATCGCACCTCGCCCTCGGTGTACCGACTGCGATTGTCGCCGCCGTCTGAAACCACCAGCAGCGCCTTGCGTTCGTACTTTGCCTGCTTCATCTTGTTCAGGCCGAAATAGATCGCATCCAGCAACGCGGTCCGGTGCTCGGCCTTTACGATTGCCAGCCGCGCTTCGATTTGATCCACCGATGAAGTGAAGTCCTCGATCAGCTCTGGCCTGTCGTTGAATCCCACCACAAAGAATTCATCCTGCGGGTTCGAAGTCTTCATGAACTGCAGAATCGAGTCCCGCGCGCGGATCACCTTATTGGTCATGCTTCCGCTCAGATCGAAGATCACTCCGATGGAAACCGGCGCGTCTTCTGTCGAGAAGGACTTGATCGTCTCCAGGTGATTGTTCTCGTAGATAAAGAAATTCTCCTTTTCGAGTCCCGTCACCAGACGGTCCATTGGATCGGTCACCGTCAGCGGCACCAAAACCAGATTCACATTCACACGAATGCGCTCGCCGGACCGAGCCTTCAAAGCTTCTTTGCCTTCGACGGGCTTCGGTTCTGTGCTAGGCGGAGGAGGAGGAGGCTGCACATGGACTGTACTCAACGGATCTTCCTGCCCGTATGCTGCCCCAGGGGCCGCTATGGCCACCAGCACCCACAGGCACGCCGCCAACGGCATGAAAGCGAAGGCCTTGCTGCACTTTTGAGTCAGTGAGGTTATTCTCGGATCAACCGGGATCGGGCTGTGAGTCGCCATCATTAACTTTGGTTCCACATTCCGTGCCGCCACACCTCACAAATCCGGACGACACTCAGCAAAACAAGTGCTGCAAGCCTATCAAGCGCTGGTGCTTTGCATCCTAGCACGCTGCGAAGGTCCTTGCTCCAGCGTCTTTGGTCCGGTCACAACTTCTTTTCTAACATGGGAATACGTTGTGCCATCAAGCCTGTTCCCTGCTCCTCTTCCGGTACAGGCAAAGCCCGCGGCTGATTTACAATCGGGCAGGAACAATCGGCAGAATCGTCGGGATCGTTGAGCAGTCCGGCTCACAGGACACCCCTCAGAATCGCATGGCCCACGTCTATCCATTTCGTGCCCTTCGTTACAACCCGTCGCTCGTAAGGCTGGGAGACGTTGTCACCCAGCCTTACGACAAAATCACCCCAGCCATGCAGCTGGCCTACTATCACCGCAGCCCTTACAACCTGGTCCGCGTCATCCTTGGGCTGCCTGAACTCTTTGATTCACCGGAGGAGGGTGACGTCTACACCCGGGCGGCAGGGGATTTCTCAACCTGGCGCAAGAACGGCATCCTTACCCAGGAAAGTGAACCCTGTGTTTTTGCCTACTCGCAGCGCTTTGTCGTTCCCGGCACTCCCGATACGCTCCTGGAGCGCCGCGGATTCATCGCTCTTGGCGAGCTTTACGACTACACCCAGAAGGTCGTTTTCCGTCACGAACAAACGCTCTCCAAACCCAAAAGCGACCGGCTCAACCTGCTCCGCGCCACCCGCGCCCACTTTGGCCAGATCTTCATGCTTTATTCCGATCCCGGTCTCAGCGCCGAGCGCCTGTTGTTCAATTCGACGGCCGCGCCGGACATGGAAGTGATCGACGAATACGAGGTACTGCATCGCGTCTGGCGCGTCAGTGAACCTAATACCATCAACCTGCTTACGACCGCACTCGAAGATAAGAAACTCATCATTGCCGACGGCCACCACAGATATGAGACGGCCCTCAACTACTCCCGTGAGCATGCACCTGCAGCGGCCGCCGCTCACACCGAACACAATTCCTATTCGCTGCCGCAGCCGCTCTATTCCGAAGCCGCCGTCATGATGACCTTCGTCAACATGGACTCGGAGGGTCTGGTCATCCTGCCCACCCATCGCCTGGTGCATGGCTTGAAAAGTTTCGTACCGGCCGATTTCCTTACCCACGCCCAGGCTTATTTCGAGATCGAGGCGCTCTCCACCGACGACGTCGAGAGGCTCACAAGCCGCCTTAGCGAGCTTCAGGGCAAGACGGCATTCATCGCCGTCACTTCGGCGGGAAAACATTTGCTGGTGGCGAAATTGGAGGCCATCTCCACGGCCCTGAACCATATTTCCGAGCGCCAGCGCCAGCTTGACGTTGTCCAACTCCACGCGCTGGTCCTCGAAAAGCTCCTCGACATTTCGGTAGAGGCCATCCGCGATCAGACCAACCTGCGCTACCTGCGCGATGCGGCCGAGGCCGTGGATCAGGTCGCCAATGGCGAGGCCAACGCCGCTTTCCTCATGAACCCAGTTAGCCTGGATCAGCTCCGCGAAGTCGCCTTCGCCGGCGAGGTCCTGCCGCAAAAATCCACCGATTTCTTCCCCAAACTCCTCAGCGGTCTAGCGATTTATGCGTTGGACTGATGCTGTTCTCCGGGGTGCCCTGACCTTTGCCCTGCTCCCACCCCTTTCGCTGGCCGTAGGCCACGCCCGGCAGACACAGCCGCCATCAGCATCCACACCCCTGCCGCCTCCGCCGCCTTCTCCATCCGTTCCGTCGCCCACGCCTCCTAACGTCGCTCCACGCTTCCTCGTCGTCCTCGACGCCGCGCACGGAGGAGACGACACTGGCGCCCGCATAGCCGACCACCTGCTGGAGAAGGACATTACGCTCAGCCTGTCCGCTCGTTTGCTTTCCATGGTCTCCGCTCACGGTATCGGAGTTATCACCATCCGCGACTACGACGTGAATCTTTCCGCCACCAGCCGCGCTGAAGCCGCCAACCGCATGTCCGCCGCGGCTTGCATCCTCATCCACGCCACCGCCACGGGCAGCGGCGTGCACCTGTATACATCGTCGCTCGCACCCACCCCGATCACCCGCTTCATGCCGTGGCAAACGGCACAATCGGGCTACGTCACGCAGAGTCTGAAGCTCTCATCGGAAATCGATTCGGCGCTTGCGCATGCCGAAATCCCCGTCACCCTCGGCCGAACCTCGCTTCAACCCATGGACAGCCTAGCCTGCCCCGCAGTCGCCGTCGAAGTGGCCCCCCTCGCGGCGGGCTCAGCAACCAAGGCTGAACCGCTCTCCGACGCCGCCTACCAGAGGTCGATTCTCGACGCCCTCACCGCGGCTATCGACGAGTGGCGCAACGACTGGAGGCAGCAGCCGTGATCTCCCGGGCAGAACGCATCCTTTTCATGGGCATGCTGATAGCAGCCGTCATCATGGCTGCCATCCTGATCCGCCTGCGCGAGCGTGCCCAGGATCGCCTGCACGCCCTACAGACTTCGACTCCACTGGCGGAGGCCGTTGAGGCTCTACCAACTGCCGTTACTCTTCTCATTCCCAATGACGCTGACAACTCGCTCCAGGAGAGCCAGCGCAGCCTTCCCCTGCCTCACGACGAGAGCGCCCGCGCCCACGTTCTGCTGGAAACCCTGCTGGAATCCTTCAAGGAACCAAGCTCCACTCACCCCATCGCCGGCGCTGGCGGATCAAGTAGCGCCCGCGGCCTGGATATCGACGAGGTCTTTCTCATGCCCCTCCCCCAAGCCAGAGACGGCGCCCCTAATCCCGGCAAGATGGCCGTGGTTAATTTCAGCACTGCCTTTGCGCAGTCGCACCCGTCGGGTATCGAGCCTGAAACCCTTACGCTGCTTTCTATCATCGGAACTCTGCACGCCAATCTTCCCGCTATAACCCAGGTGCGCTTCCTCGTCGATGGCCATCCGCGCGACACCCTGGCCGGGCACGCTGACCTCACCCGCGTCTACCTTGCATCGAGCACGGATTCCGAAGGCGGTCGGTAGGATGAACATCGGCGTTTTCGATTCCGGCTTTGGTGGGCTGACTGTCCTGCGCGCCCTCCTCGATCGCCTGCCGGAAGCCAATTACATCTATCTCGGGGATACTGCCCGTCTTCCTTACGGGGCCAAATCGCAGGCTACGGTGGCGCGCTACGCTGTCTCGAGTGCTCACTTCCTCGTCGAACAACAGAAAGCTGATTACCTCGTCATCGCCTGCAACACCGCCTCAGCCCTGGCTCTCGACGCTATCCGCGACGCCGTGACCGTGCCCGTGCTTGGCGTAATCGAAACCGGAGCTAACGCCGCACAGGCCTCGACCAAAACCGGCGACGTGCTCGTGATGGCCACCGCCGCCACCGTCGAAAGCCACGCCTACTCCGCTGCCTGCCACGAGCGTGGGCTGCGTGCCATCGAGAAAGCGGCTCCTCTCCTCGTCCCGTTGGTCGAAGAGGGCTGGGTCGACCACCCGGTTACGACAGAGGTCCTGTGCATCTATTTAGCGGAGTCGCTCGAAGAAGCCACCCTGGCCGCTCTCCAGCCGGACACGCTCGTGCTGGGCTGCACCCACTATCCGCTTCTGCGGGCAACCTTCGAACGCGCCCTGCCCCCGTTCGTTCGTGTAATCGACTCCGCGGAAGCAACAGCCACCCAGGTGGCCGCCGCGCTCTGTCTGGCCGACAAACCATGCAACCCGGACGGCAAACCACACACCCGCCGCTTCTAT
>JABCZC010000044.1 GCA_013289875.1 Acidobacteriota bacterium
GATCTGAGCAGCGACTCTCGTATCGTAGACATCGCCGCGGGCACCGGCCTGCTGACCGAGATCTTCCTGGCAGGCGGATTCGAAGTAACTGGCGTCGAGCCGAACAAACAAATGCGCGCGGCGTGCCACGCTGACCTTGCTTTATCCGTTGCTGGAATGCGTAGACGGAACGGCGGAGGCGACTGGTCTGGCCGACAACTCAGTCGATCTAATTACCGTAGGACAGGCGATGCACTGGTTCGACCTGAAGCGCACGCGAAGCGAATTCGCCCGCATTCTCAAGCCGGCAGGCTCATGCGCCGTCATCTACAACAACCGCCGGATGGCTGGCGATCCCTTCCACGAGGGCTACGAGCGAATCCTCGTCGAATGCGGGAGCGACTATGAGGTGGTAAAGCACAGCCACATGACCGAGGATCGACTCGCTGCTTTCTTCGCGCCGAACGAATCGAAATACGCGACGCTTGCGAATTCACAGCAACTGACACTCGAAGCCCTGCAGGGGAGAGTTCTCTCATCGTCCTACATGCCGAAACCCGGACATTCGCGCTACTCCGAGATGACTCGCGCCATTGAAGAGCTCTTCGCAAAGAATGAAAGCGGCGGTCATGTTCGGATGGAGTACGATTGCGTAGTTTGTTACGGTCAGCTCGCTTAACGCGTCAACACTCAATGATGTTCAGGGCCAGGCCCGCGAGCGACGTCTCCTTGTAGCGCGACTGCATATCGAGGCCGGTGAGATACATCGTCCGGATCACCTGGTCGAGCGACACCTTGTGCTCTTCCAGCTCGTTCATTGAAATCCTGCACGCATGCACCGCCTTCACTGCGCCCATGGCATTGCGCTCGATGCACGGAATCTGCACCAGCCCTCCGATCGGGTCGCACGTCATCCCCAGGTTGTGCTCCATCGCGATCTCCGCAGCGTGTTCCACCTCGCCATTCGTGCCGCCGAGCGCCGCCGCTAATCCACCCGCAGCCATCGAGCACGCCACACCCACCTCGCCCTGACACCCCACCTCCGCGCCGCTGATCGAAGCATTTTCTTTGTAGAGCACGCCGACCGCCGCCGACGTCAGAAAGTACCGCAGGATACCGTCCTCGTCGGCGCCTTCCACAAAATTTGTGTAGTAGCGCGCCACCGCCGGAATCACTCCCGCCGCTCCGTTAGTCGGTGCTGTGACTACGCGGCCTCCCGCGGCATTCTCCTCATTCACAGCCATCGCATATACCGTTACCCAATCCAGAGGAGCCAGCGGATCACCCGGCCCCTTGCCCTCGCGCTCTCTTTCGAGCAGCCTCTGCGATAGCCGCGGAGCCCTCCGCCGCACCTGCAACCCTCCCGGCAGAATCCCCTCCGTCGCAATGCCCCGGTCGATGCACCCTTGCATCACCTGCCAGATATGGAGAATCCCCGCGCGCACTTCGTCTTCCGTCCGCAGCGCGCATTCGTTCCTCAGCATCACCTGCCAGATGGCCAGATTCTCCTGCGCGGCCATCTCCAACAACTCTGCGGCGCTCTGAAACGGATAGGGCAGCGAAGCCGTGCTCATCACAGGCGAATTTCCAGCAGTCTCCGAGTCCGCGACAATAAAACCGCCGCCGATTGAAAAGAATGTGCCTGTATGCAGCACACTCCCCCCCACATCGAACGCGGTGAAGCGAATGCCGTTCGGATGCTGGGTGATCGCGCCGGGCGGATACATCTGGTCACGATGAAAAAGAAGATGCTCAGCTTCCGTAAAGGGAATCGCCCGCTTGCCCAGCAGAGAGAACCTTCCCGTTTCGCGAATCGCCGCCAGTTTCGGCTCAATCGTCGCCGGATCGATGGTGCTCGCTTCCTCGCCGCTCAGGCCCAGCAGCACGGCACGATCTGTTCCGTGCCCCACTCCCGTCAGTGCGAGCGATCCATACAACTCCGCGCGCACACTTGCCACTCGATCGAGAAGACCTGTTTCTTCAAGCTCCAGCGCAAATCGCCGCGCCGCGCGCATCGGCCCCATGGTGTGCGAGCTCGAGGGACCCACGCCGACTTTATAGAGATCAAAAAGGCTGGTCTTCACAACAGCTCATTCTATTCTTTTGGTCGTCTCACATTACCAACGCTACCCACTCCGGACGCTTTCCTTGTCATCGTCAGAGCCCCGCCGTGTATACTCCACCCACCAATCTCTCAACTTTATGCTCTTCAAAGCCCTCAGCGCCGCTGTCTACGGCATCGACGCGAACATCATCGACGTCGAGGTCGACTTCTCGGGAATCAAGACCGATCAGGACCACTTTCACACCGTGGGCCTGCCCGACGCCGCCGTGCGCGAGAGCCGCGATCGGGTGCGCGCCGCCATCAAGAACTCCGGCTTCGATGTGCCATCTACGCACATCACCATCAATCTCGCCCCCGCCGACATCAAGAAGGAAGGCTCCGGCTTCGACCTGCCCATGGCCATCGGCATCCTTGGTGCATACGGAGCCCTCAACCTCACCGACGTCAGCCAGTTCCTCCTTGTAGGTGAGCTTGGTCTCGACGGAGGCCTCCGCGCCGTCTCCGGCATGTTGCCCGTAGCCGTTGCAGCGCGGGCGCGCGGCATCAAGAATCTGGTAATCCCCAAGGCCAATGCCCGCGAGGCTGCGGTGGTCGAAGGTGTCAATGTCTATCCCGTTGAAAGCCTCAACCAGGTGCGCGAGCTGTTGAACGCAGCAGCGAACGGAGGCATTCACACTTCGCCCTTTCGCATCGAAGCTACGCAGCTACTCGGCGAGCAGCAGCATTTTTCGCTCGACTTCGCCGATGTGCGCGGACAACAGACCGCCAAGCGCGCTCTCGAAGTTGCCGCAGCCGGAGGACACAACATCCTCATGATCGGCCCACCGGGCTCCGGCAAGACCATGCTCGCCAAGCGCCTGCCGTCGATCCTCGCGCCGCTCAGCTTTGAGGAAGCCTTGGAAACCACCAAGATCCACTCCGTCGCCGGCGTACTCGATGCCGAGGCCGGGCTGGTCACGCAGCGGCCCTTTCGCTCTCCGCATCACACCATCTCCGACGCATGTCTGATCGGCGGCGGAGCCATCCCTCGCCCCGGCGAGGTTTCGCTCGCGCACAACGGCGTGCTCTTCCTCGACGAGTTGCCCGAGTTTCCCCGCAACGTGCTCGAAGTGATGCGCCAGCCGCTTGAAGACCGCAATGTCACCATCGCGCGCGCCTCCATGTCACTCAGTTTCCCTTCGGCCTTCATGCTTGCCGCGGCGATGAACCCCTGCCCCTGCGGATACTTCAACGACAAGTCACGCGAATGCCATTGCACCCCGCCGCTCATTCAACGCTATGTGTCGAAGGTCTCCGGGCCGCTCCTCGACCGCATCGACATTCATATCGAGGTGCCCGCCGTCCAGTATCGCGAGTTGCGTGGCGGAGCCGCCAGCGAAAGCTCTACCTGCATTCGCGCCCGTGTGCTCAAGGCCCGCGAGCTCCAGCGCCAGCGCTTCTCAGGCGCCAAGGAAAAGATCTACTCCAACGCGCAGATGGGCACCCGCCAGATTCGAACCTTCTGCGAACTCGGAGCGGATGCCGAAAAACTTCTAGAGCGTGCCATGCAGCAGCAGGGACTCACGGCCCGCGCCCACGATCGTATCCTCAAGGTTGCGCGCACCATCGCCGATCTCGAAGGCCAGACCAAGCTGACCGTCTCCCACATCGCTGAGGCCATACAGTACCGCACGCTCGACCGCAGTTACTGGAGCTAGTGAGAATCGCCCTGCTTGTCTGCCAGCACAATCAGCGCAGCAAACGCGGCCATTTTCTGATCCGTGGTCCAGGGCGGCCCGAGAGACTTGCCCAGCTCGAATAGCTGTTGCCGAGTCCCAGTAGCCGCCTTGCCGAACGCTGACTGAACATATTCATCGAGATCACGTTCTCGAATCCCGGTCACAGGAAGGTCCAGACCCTCGCACGCTTTCGAAAAAACTTTGCGAAAGAACTCGCCTTCCGCCGTATGGATCAAGGGATGCGCCCCGAGGATCTTTGCTAGCGGCGGCAGCGGACGGCCCGACGCCAGCAGGACAGCAGCCCCCACGATGCGATACTCGGCGTGTAGCTCGCCGATTAGATCCCGGACAGCCTCCACGGCGAGGCGCTTCGAAGCCGCAAAGCTGCTTGCAAGAAACTTCTCGGCCTCTGGGAGATCAAGTGCTTTCGCAAAATGGTAGGGCTGATTTCCTCCGCGCGCCTCGGAGTCAGTAACAACGATGCGCCGCCGTGCCAGAATCTCAACGACGCCGTCATTCTTTGAGAGGGCTACGAGCGCTCCCCAACCTGAATGCATACGAACGCCGATGGCCATGCGCTTCATCCAGCCGCCTCTCAGATTTCACTGCGCTCCAGAATCATCTGCGCCCCCACCGGGAAAAGCATCATCACGACTGCCCGCACCGCCAGGGTCAGACCTGCGTGCTCCGAAAGATTCACCGGTTCATTCGAAACCGGCGAGGTCTGGAAGACCCGCATCAGCAGGTTGGGTAGCTCGATAGCCGGCCAGTAATGCCGCACCACCGCGCTCAGAATCAAATATCCGAGAACGATGCCCGCTCCCAGCATCACTCCGCGCGCGTGTTTCATGCAGATCGTTGAAAAGTAAGTGATGCCGAAGATAAGTCCCGCGAAAGCTATCATGGCCAGACAGTTCAGCCCTGTCACGACAGCCAGAGGAACCGGCGAAACCACGTCCCTCAGCATGACAGAGCCGTTGAGCGGGCCGCCGCCGGCACCCAGCAAGCGATGAACGAGATAACCGATCAGCAGGTTCGCCAGCACGATGACGAAAACCAATTGAAGGAAGCCGAATCCCCAGTCGCGCCACAAAAACCAGTACCTGCGGCGCGGGCGCGTCAGCAGGTAAGAGCCGCTATCCTCGCCCAGGTTGCGTCCCACTCCAAAGCTGCCCATCACCCATGCCAGAAAAGCGGACACCGGCACCTGCAGATACAACGATGCCATGAGAATTTTGGGAATATCTCTTCTTGGGTCCGGCATTCCCGAGTCACTCTGGCCAAGGCTGATGTGCCAGGTTCCCTTGAGGACAAGCCAGGCCAGCACAGCGATGCCAAGCATGCTCATGCCGAAGACGATGCGGCTCTCACGCCAATACTTCCACAGGTACATGGGACTCCTTTCCGACCAGCTCCAGGAAGATCTCCGAAAGATTCATCGGCGCAACGTCCAGGATCGTCGCCCCGTTACTGCGAAGCCCGGCGGCGAATCCTTCCGCATCAGCGCTGAGTACATAGTCCGCGACGCCTTCTGTAGCCGACACAGTTACGACTTCCGGCCCTCGCTGCGGCAGCCGCTCTCCCACCGCCCGAACCCTCCGATAGTTGGCTCGAATATCGTCCAGGCGTGCTTCCAGCAGCAATTTGCCCTTGTCGATAATGCCCACCCAGTCTGCAATCTTCTCGACCTCGGACAAATGATGCGACGACATCAGAATCGTCCGCCCATCATTCGCGAAATCCTCCACCAGCACCCGCAGCAGCTGATCGGTCACAACCGGATCGAGCCCCGCCGTCGGCTCATCCAGAACCAGCAGCTCCGGATTCTGCGCCAGCGCCAGCAGCAGGCAAAGCTTTGTCTTATTCCCGTGCGACAGCTTCTTGAACTTGCGATCCATCGGGATCTCCAGCGATTCGGCATATCGCTTCGCCAGCGCATCGGACCAGCGCGGAAAGAATCCGCGGTTGAAGCGGACAAGATCGTTGCCGTTCATCGAAGGCAGCAGCATTTTGTCGATCACAAATCCTGTACGTTCGAGAATTGCAATCGAATCCCGTCCCGCATCCAAGCCCAGAACGCGCGCCGATCCGCTGTTGGCCTTCGCCAATCCCGCGAGCATCCGAATTGTGGTCGTCTTCCCCGCGCCGTTCCTCCCGAGAAACCCATAGATCGATCCACGCTCCACCCGCATGCTCAAGCCATCGACGGCTGCGACTGCTCGCTGGCCGGAGCCGCCATAGCGCTTCACCAGCGACCGCGTTTCCACTACCAGTTCACTCATAACCGTTTCTCCACGCTCATGGCCGCTCTCCTAATTCCGCAAATGACTCTTCGAGCAAGGCGATGGCATCCTTGCGATCGACCACGAGCTGCTTCGCCTCGACCGCCAGCTGCAGCGCAAGTGGCTTCAGCCGACGAATCTTCTCCGACGGCAACAGGCCCGGCGACTCGCCGTTCACGTAGCAGCCACCGCCCTGCACCGTCCGGATCACACCGTCGCGCTCAAGATTCTGGTAGGCGCGGGCCACGGTATTGGGATTCACTCGCAGTTCGGCCGCCATCTTCCTTACCGGCGGCAGCGGATCGTCCTTGCGAACCGCTCCAGCCGCAATCGCATGTTTCACCTGCGATTCAATCTGCAGATACAGCGGAACACCAGATGCGGGATGGACTCGAACAATCATTTGTACTAATACAATAGTACACTCATGGGCTTTGATCAATGAGCAAAGGTGCCCGGACAATGAGAACGTTCCCACAGAATCTGTGGTAAGGTGGCTTTTTTTCGGGCTTTTGGCCGTGTCTCGAGCGTGTGTCCAACCCACTCCAAATACGATGGTTAGTCCCTAAACTTCGTTGTGGAAACTGCTTCCATTCTTGGAATCTCCGAAGTCACCTTTATATGAAAAAAAAAGTTGACCTGGGGTGGCAAACGGGTTTAACTTCAACAGTGCCGATTGCAAGTGCGGCCTTCGAAAGTAACTTTTCCGCCAGCTGAGCCGTCTACAGTTTTGGTTGGGCGATACAGCCTGAACCCCACAATGCCAGCTTTCTTCATGACTCAGTTTTGGGTGAGTCGATGAAGTCGTTCGATGTGGGGTTAGGTGCGCGAAGGTTCTCAAAATAACGGCACTTTTATGCAGCACGGGTAGCGAACCGCTGGGTCAGCTTGGTCGCAACCCGATACGAAAAAAAGTTGACCGGTAATCCTGCCTCACGCGTCTAATGAGACAGAAAACTGACAGGCCGATCCAGAACACTCCGATCGAGGGAAACTGCGGGCGCTTCCTACCCGACTTTACGCTCGTTGCCGCAGAGGGCGGCTCATGGAAACAGCCGACAAAAAAGACAGAATAGAAGGAGATACGAAAATGCGATCTGATTTGATTTTTGGGGCGCTTGCCCACGTTACAAACCGGTATCAATTGTGCCAATTGGCTTCGAAAGCGACTCGGAAGCTACACAAGCCCAACACCCGCTTGCAGGATACGACCAATGATGTTCTGGTTCGCTTCCACGAGGCGAGTCCGGTAGGAAATGCTGTTACAGCCTCCGAACAGCCGACCATTCAGCAGCGCCGCGCAGCATAAGCGCGGCCCTGCTCCACCTTAAATCCGCCTTGCAAAATCCTAGAGAAACAAGTTCCTCAGAAAACACCTTCCCTGGAAGCTCTTCTCCATCCGCAACCTCCTTCCTCGCAACACCCCCAATTCACATCCCACCGCAGGTAAAAAATGACCATCTCCGAATTAAAAGAAAAAAACATCACGGAGCTTAGCCGCATCGCCCGCACCCTGGAAATTCCGGGCGCGAGCGGTCTCCGCAAGCAAGACCTTATCTTCAAGATTCTCCAGGCGCAGAGCGAAAAAGAGGGCCACATCTTCGCCGAGGGCGTCCTTGAAATTCTGCCCGATGGCTACGGCTTCCTCCGCTCGCCGGATTACAACTATCTGCCCGGCCCCGATGACATCTACGTTTCTCCTTCGCAGATCCGCAAGTTCGACCTCAAGACCGGCGACACCATTAGCGGCAACGTCCGGCCGCCGCATGAGGGCGAAAAATATTTCGCGCTGGTCAAGATCGAGGCCATCAACTTCGAGTCGCCCGAGGAGACCCGCAACAAGATCCTCTTCGACAACCTGACGCCGCTCTATCCGCAGGAACGCATCAAGATGGAGACCGTCCGCGAAAACATCAGCGGCCGCGTCATGGATCTGCTTACGCCCATCGGCCGCGGCCAGCGCGGCCTGATCGTTGCTCCGCCGCGCACCGGCAAGACGATGCTGCTGCAGTCCATCGCCAACTCCGTCACCACCAACCATCCTGATGTCGTGCTGATCGTGCTGCTCATCGACGAGCGTCCGGAAGAAGTCACTGACATGCAGCGCTCGGTGAAGGGCGAGGTCATCAGCTCCACCTTTGACGAGCCCGCGGCGCGCCATGTTCAGGTCGCCGAGATGGTAATCGAGAAGGCCAAGCGTCTCGTCGAGCACAAGCGTGACGTCGTCATCCTGCTCGATTCAATCACCCGACTCGCGCGCGCCTACAACACCATCGTTCCGCCGTCAGGAAAAGTCCTCTCCGGCGGTGTCGATTCGAACGCCCTGCAGCGCCCCAAGCGCTTCTTCGGCGCGGCCCGCAACATCGAGGAAGGCGGCTCTTTGACCATCATTGCTACCGCACTGGTCGATACGGGCTCGCGCATGGATGAAGTCATCTTCGAAGAGTTCAAGGGCACCGGCAACATGGAAATCATCCTCGACCGCAAGCTCGTCGATAAGCGCGTGTTTCCGGCCATCGACATTCAGCGCTCCGGCACCCGTAAGGAAGAGCTGCTCATCGTCAAGGAAGAGCTCAGCCGCATCTGGGTCCTGCGCAAGGTGCTCAACCCGCTGTCTCCGGTCGAAGCTATGGAGCTTCTCGTAGACAAGCTGGCGAAGACCCGCAACAACGCCGAGTTCCTGCTGAATATGAGCTCGATCTAACTATCCTAGAAAACAAAGGCGTCCGCTTTGCGCGGGCGCTTTTTTGCTTTTCGGACGCTGTGTTGGCGAATTCCTGAACTAGGTTCGCCAAGGTACCGAAATCCCCGTTTTTCGGCAGCCGGATAAAACATCAGAGATCAGGACGAGCGGCGAGGTAGGATTCCAGATCGCTCACTGGTCTTCCCAGAATTGTCGCAAGGGCAGGATCGATCGTTTCAAATTCACCTGCGGCGATGGCTTTGTAGGAGCCCACCCAGGTGTCCACCTCCCATGCGGGCACCCCTAGTTTGCTGCGCCACTCCTTCGCGGCACCCACCGGTTCATCTTCGTAACGGAGCGTCCGGTGTTTGAGGGAACTGACCAACGCCGCTGTCTCACTCAGGCTGAGAGCCGAGGGGCCGGTCATTGGAAATGTGCCCAGAAGAGGCGTGTCGCTGGCAAGTAGCTTCGCAGCGGCTTCCGCAATTTCTTCTCGGCCAACCCATGACACCTTGCCTTGGCCGCCTGGCCCTTTCATCACGCCTTCATCGTTGAACATCTGCACTGCCAGCTCCGAATAAAAGCTGTCCTGCAGGATCGTATGCGGCACACCGGTTGCCTTCAGAAACTGCTCGCTTTCATAGTGATCGCGTGACATAGGAAAGCGAGAATCTGGTGAAGCTCCCAATGTTGAAAGATAAATCAGGTAATGGACGCCAGACCGTTGCGCAGCCTGGAATGCGTTGCGATGCAGTTTCGCTCGTTCGCCCGGCTCGGCGTATCCGGAGACGATGAACGCTGACGACACACCTGTGAATGCACGGTCGAGGGATTCGACATCCCCGTAATCGCCTGTGACCTTCTCTGCTTCTGGGAAATCGGAGAGCTTCTTCGGGTCGCGAACGAGTAAGCGAAACTCCTTCCCAAGCCGCTCAAGGTGCTTGGCGATAGCTGAGCCGATCTTTCCCGTGGCTCCTGTGACGAGAATCACGTCAGACGTTGGCATGGAATGGTGTCCTTTTCCTGCGAAGATAGATGCAGGCGTCAATGTGTTCGGCGAGAAGAAAAGGGCGGATAAATGACAGGCTTAAGTGCATTGATATGTTTCAGGCTGGGACTCGCGGCAATCATAGCATTGAGCCTCGGAGGGTCGACTGCCGCTGCAACCTGTGACCGAGCCTGCCTTGTTCAGCAGGCCACTCAGTTCAACCGCAATATGCTTGCACACACCACAGGACAAATCCCGTTGAGCCCTGCTGCGAAAATTCGCGAGAATACTAAGGCCATCTCGCTTGATGCGAGCAAGTGGTCGACCGTCAAGCAAATCCGGTCTGAAGGCGTGTTCGCCGATCCTGTTCAAGGCAATGTGATCGAGCATATAGCAGCAGAAACGGACGCCGGGAAAATCGTCTATATCGGCACTCGGCTCAAAGTTGTGGATGGAAAGATCACGGAAGTTGAAATCAACTTCGACGACCGGCCCGAGGTAAATGCAAAGAACCTCATCCCTTACGATCCGCTCTTTAATACCATCGCGCCAGAAGGCGAGCGTTCCACTCGTGACCAATTGGAGCGCATCATTACTTCATACTTCCAGGGCCTGACAGATCACAAGCCGATTGAAGCAGACTACGATCCCCGTTGCGACCGCTACCACAGTGGAAATCGGGTCACGCACAACGCTCGAAACGGAGTTGAGAACAGCGGCGATGTGGGGTGCTACGAGAGCAACCTTGGTCCGAAACCCTGGGGACCCGCGACCGAAACGCCTATTGCAGTGATCGATCCGGAACGTGGCATTGTGATCGGTTACTCGATCCTGTATTACGGCGATAGCGCACGCAGAATGCAGATCAACGAGGTTTTTAAAATCCTGGATGGCCGCATTCGGATGATCGACAACATCGGCCTCATGGAAGAAGGAATCACAACCTCGGGTTTTACTCACTAGTAACCGGCTTTTGGGAAAGCTGACCCGAGCCGCCTGAAAAGTCACATTTTCGGGAACTTCGTCGACTCAAACGGAATTCGCCACGATATCTCTATCTTTCTGGAGGCAACTAAGGGCACCTGCCTCAAAACTCGACCCGCACCCCATCCAGCGATGGCAGGTACACCGGGCGAATCTCCATTCGCAACCGACCCGCCTTGACTCCCGGATCCTCATTCGCCACTTCCAGAGCCTCTTGCGCGCTTGCTGCCTCAATTACGCTGATGCCAACCAGATCGTCGCCTTCCCCCAACACTGGACCGGCGACCAGAAACCTTCTTGACTCCATCTGCCGTCGCAGAAAAGCCAGATGCTGCGGCATCAACTCCGTCGAGCCTTCGGTCTCATTCCATTTCTCGCCCTTCTTCAGCAGGCAGAGAAAGTAACCCTTCAAGTTGCGCGGAACATCTTTTAGGCGTGGTGGCTGTGCTGGCATCGGTACTCCAAATCCGTAATCCGGGGGCGGTTGCTTTCGTTCGCGACAGCCGTAGAATTATTTTCATACAAATCGCGTTAATCCTGTTGCAGTCTAATGAATGCCATGAGTTCGCTCCTCTCTGCCGTCTGTAATCTCCTTCAATTGTTTCGTCGTAATATGCGGGGCCTTATGCCATGCGCATGGATCGTGCTTGGTTTGCTTCCGCTATTCTTTGCCCATCACGCAGCTGGCCAGAGCCTCAGCGGCATTCACGGTATCCGGGTCGAGTTCTCCGCCGACAGCAGCCGCATCGAGCCAATACTGGCCAGAATCGACGAACAGCTCAACAAGAGTCATCTTCAAGTTGTTAAGAATGCGGCGTCGGCCGACGCTATCCTGCGCCTGACGACCCACGTCTGGCCCACAGGGACTGTCTCGGCAAGTACACGCTCCAGCGGCACCCGCGCCACCAACTATGAGGGCTATCTCTCCGCCGAACTCACTGGAAAAGATAACCAGACACTGTGGTCCTACCTGGTGACGCCGAACCGCCTGCGCACGGAAAGTTTCACCGACGATCTTGCGGATCAGCTCGTTTCCCGCTTGCTTGCCGCAATCCGGGGCGGTATCTCCTACCCTGCCGCTCGTTCTGCTGCCGTATCGGGTGTACATGCTGTCTTGCATGCCGCCGGCGCAACCCTTCCCGCGCCGCTCTATCTCAAGTGGTTTGAGATTTTCGCGCAGGACCAGCCGGGCGTGACCATAACGTATGACGCCACCGGTTCGGAGGCGGGCATTGAGCAGCTCCAGGCAGGCAAAGTAGATTTCGCAGCATCGGACATGCCACTCACGAAGGATTCGCCGTCATCCACCGGCCGGATTCTACATTTTCCTACCGTACTTGGCGGAGTCGTCCCCATCTACAACCTTCCCGCGCTTGATCGCCCATTGAACCTGACTCCACAAGTGCTTGCGGGCATCTATTCGGGAGCCATCCGCCGCTGGAACGATCCTCTCATTCGCCAGTCGAACCACGGCGTCCGCCTACCCGATGCGGAAATCGTCGTCGCGCATCGTTCCGACGGAAGCGGCACGACCTATGTCTGGACAAGCTATCTTTCTCTCGCGAGTCCGGAATGGAAATCAAAGTACGGATCGGGTCCGCGAGTCAACTGGCCGGTTGGAACGGGCGCAGCCGCCAATGACGGCGTTGCCCAGCTTGTAAGCAATACTCCATATGCCATCGGTTACGTCGAGCTTATTTACGCCATTTACCATCAGCTGAACTTCGCGGCCGTCCGCAATCCCGCTGGGCAATATATCAAGGCGGATCTCGCCAGTATCACTGCTGCCGCAGTGGATACCGGCGCGTCGCAGGACGGCGATTTTCGTTTTTCGATCCTCAATGCGCCGGGAAAATACGCCTATCCCATCAGCACCTTCACCTGGCTTCTCGTGTCCGCGCAGCAAAGCTCTTCTCAAAAGCAGGCCGCTATCGCTGCGTTTCTCCACTGGATGCTCACCACAGGCCAGAAACAGTGCGAGTCGCTGGGCTATGCTCCTCTGCCACGCACGATCGTCGCCCGCGAGCTCGATGCTTTGAGTCAGCTCAAATGAGTTGATCCAACCTTTTCGCACCGTCTTTCCCGCGCATCGTGTAAAACTTTGGTTGTGCCCGCAGACGCCAGAATCGCCGAGTTTATCGAGAAAGCGCTGGCTGCCGGCATCCCGCACGAATCGCTTGTGGGAGTGCTCACCGCCCGCGGCTGGCCCGAAAAGGAAGTCTACGACGCGCTCGCCGACCATTATCAGCGTCTGACAGGAGTCGAGATCCCGCGCCGGTCCAGCGCGGGAGCCTCCGCCAAGGACGCCTTCTTCTACCTGCTCATCTTTTCCACCCTTGCTACATGGACAATCGGCCTTGGGAGTCTCGCCTTTGCCCTGATCGATCGCGGGCTGGCTGACCCGTTGTTCATCCAGCAGACCCTCGATACGTACATCATCACCTCGTCTTTGGCAGCCGTCATCGTTGCCTTTCCGCTCTATCTGCTTATCTCGCGGATCGTTCTTAGAGAGGCTGCGGCGCACCCGGAAAAGCTGGATTCCTCGATCCGAAAATGGCTCACGTACATGGCCCTGGTCATCGCTGCATGTGTTTTCATGGGTGACCTGATCACGGCGCTCGCCTATCTGCTGCGCGGCGAGCTGACTTCGCGCTTTCTCGCCAAGGCTTTTGTGGTGCTGGTGCTTTCCGGCGGCGTGTTTTTCTACTACTTTGGCGGCCTACGCAAGACCGATGCCGGCGCCGCCTGGCCGAATCGCGACAGGCTTATGGCCGGATTAAGCGCCGCTGTTGTGGTGCTGAGCGTCATACTTGGCTTTTTTAATTTGGGGGCCCCCAGTTCGCAGCGTGAATTGCGGGCGGACGCCCAGCGCGTCCAGCAGCTCTACCAACTCAGCACAGAGGTCCACAACTACTGGTCTTCGCATCCATCGCAACTGCCGCCGGGAATTGATCAGCTTCCCAATGGCGCAATCGGGGATCCCGTCACCAATGCGCCTTATGAATACCACGTCAAGCAGGGAAGCCAGTATGAGCTCTGCGCGAACTTTACGCGGAGAAGCGACCGCCGGAGGCAAGCTTCCATCCCTGATGCATGGATCCATCCCGTGGGACGTCATTGCTTTCAGCTCGACGCGACAGAGATAGCGCAATTCCCCCAGCAGTACTTCGGGCCCTACTAATTCTTCTGCTCGACCAAGTCGTCGCCCGAAAATTTTGGGATGCCGAACTTCCCGCGCAGATGCAGCAGATCGAGCGGGCTGAGAGTGCCGTTGATCGCCACCAGGTTCAGATTGGTCTGATTGGCGACCAGCAGCACCATGCCTTCGACGTTGCCATGCTGAAACCGAATCCAAACATCGGTCCGAGACTGGCTCGGCGTCGCCACATAGGACTTTGACGTGACCATGTGCTTCCACCCACGATCGTTATACTGTGCCCGCACCGCATCCAGCGCACGCGGCTCGTACAGTCCCGGAGCAGAGAATTTGTAGCTATGCACCGAGATTCCCCGCAGGTTCGCCACGATCTGGCGTGAGTCGTCGTCTCCGACAAAGTTGTTCGCCATCTCCAGCATCGACTTGTCGAAGGTAAAGTCGGTATGAAAACTGGCCCGGTGTCCCAATGCGTCCATGCCCGTCGGAATCCAGCTGTCATCCGGATAGGATTGCGGGTTGGCATAGGTCGGCTGGGCCGAATGAGACTGTTGGGCCTGCACAAGGAGCGGGGTCACGGCCAGGAGTGCGAGAAAAGCGAAACTTGGAAGTCGGTGCGAGCGGGGCATAGGGGACCTACAATCCTTATAGACCTAAACGCGCCCGCCGGGGAAAAGTTACCCTGGATGGAAGAATTTCTTCCCGGTTGGAGCGCGAAAATAGGGTTTCGCATTACAGTTAAAGCCTGGAACAACCTTTCTGCAAGCACTGCCTCTTTAAGATCGATATGACTGACCGCCTTTATTACGACGACGCCTTCCTCAAGAGCTTTTCCGCGCAGGTCGTGGATATTCGCGAAGCCTCTCGGGCCGACGGCGTCTCTATCTGGCAGATAGCGCTCGATCGAAGCGCGTTTTACCCCGCCAGTGGCGGCCAGCCGCACGACACCGGCCTCCTCACCGCCACCTCGCGCAACGGAGCCACCCTCGAAGTACCTATCGAAAGCGTGGAGGAGGACGACCAGGGAGAAGTCTGGCACTTTACCCGCAAGCCTCTGCTCGCCGGCACCGCCGTTCAGGGAGCGATCGATTGGCCCCGCCGCCTCGACCACATCCAGCAGCACTCCGGCCAGCATCTACTCTCTGCAGTCTTCGCCCGCGAACTCGACGCGCAAACGGTTTCGTTCCACCTCGGCGAAACGGCCTCTACGATTGACCTCGCCACCAGTCTCATCGCTCACCATAGCCTTGAACGTGTCGAGCGGATCGCCAATGAGATCATCGCCGAGGACCGTGCTGTCACCGTTCGCACGGTCGACCGCCGCGCGGCCGAAGCGCTGCTTGCCGAAGGACGCCTGCGCAAACTCCCCGAACGTGACGGAAGCATTCGCCTCATTGAAATTGCGGATTACGACCTGAACGCCTGTGGAGGAACCCACGTCCGCTCCACCGGCCAGATTGGCGGCCTCCTCATTCGCTCGGTCGAGCGAATAAGCCGCGGTACCCGTGTCGAATTCGTCTGTGGCCTGCGCTCGGTCGCGTTGGCCCGGCGTGACTTCGTGCTGCTCCACGGCGCCGCCGCCACACTCTCGATTAGCCCCGCCGACATCCCGGCAGCTATCGAACGGCTCCGGGCTGAGGGAAAGTCCTCAGCCAAAGCATGTCAGAAACTGCGCGAAGACCTGGCGACTTACCACGCCATCCGCCTCGCCGTCGAAGAAATGATCCAGGACAATCTCCGTCTCGTGCGCCGCGTCTTTACCCACCACGACCGCGAATACGTCCGCATATTGGCCTCCAGGCTGACAGCGACCGTTCCGAGAACGATCGCGCTCTTCATTTCCGCCGAAACCGACCCCGCAAGAATCTTTCTCGCACGCAGTCAGGATATGAAGCTCCATTGCGGCGAGGTCCTTCGCGAAGCTCTCGCCGCCTACGGACTACGCGGCGGCGGCTCATCCGACCTCGCCCAGGGCGACCTCACAAAGGAGCAAGCGGAAGAGTTAAGCGTTAGGCTTGCCACCGATTTGCGTACTCAGCTCGCTCGTCCTCGACCCGCCGAGTAGCGCCGCCGGTCGTGCCAGGTTATACGCATTCAAACGGAAGTGGTCCTATCACCGCATGCTAGGCGGATCGCCCGCTGATGAGAACCCGAATGCGGTCTACTCGAATGTGGTCTATAAGGGGGACTAAACGCCTCGCCCATTCAAACCACTATGATGGGGAAATGGCCAAGCGTTCCAGCGCCTTTACTCCTGTGATCACGTTGGACCGCGGCAGCGCGCAGCCGCTTCACTCGCAGATCTGCCGGGCGCTCCGGGATGCAATCGCCCGCGGGGATCTTCGCGCGGGCCAGCGGGTGCCATCTTCACGCGCCATGAGCGCCGAACTGAACGTTTCACGCATCCCCATCCTCAACGCCTACGCGCAACTTGAGGCGGAAGGCTACTTCCAAACGCGCAAAGGTGCGGGAACATTCGTCAGCAGCGCGCTTCCTGAATACCTCACCCAGCGCAGGGGGCCGGTCACGGTCAGATCCCCAAAGGCCACCGGTCCGCGGCCTGTTGCGCGCCGGGCTCTGCTGTCGCCCATAGAACCCGCGTCACCCTGGCATGACAGCCTGGGGGCATTCGGTGTGCATCAACCGGCATTCGATGAGTTCCCCTTCGCCATCTGGTCGCGGCTGGTCACCCATCACTCGAAGAACCCCAACGCCCGCGCCATTCACTGCATTGACCCTTTGGGAAGCAGGCGCTTTCGCGAAGCGATCTGCGATTATCTGCGCACCGCGCGCGCTGTGCGAGCCGAGCCCGAACAGATCATGATCGTTTCCGGTTCGCAGCAGGCTCTTCACATTGCTGTCAGCGTGCTGCTTGATCCCGGCGACTCCGTATGGATGGAGGAACCGGGCTACCGCCTGGCGCGAAACGTTCTTGCCGCCGCAGGATGCCGCGTAATCCCGGTACCCGTGGATAACGAGGGCCTGAATGTCGCGGCCGGCATAAAACAATGCGCTGACGCCCGAGTTGCTTGTGTGACCCCGTCCCACCAATATCCCCTGGGCAGCACGATGAGCGCCGCCCGCCGCCTGCAACTGCTGAATTGGGCGCAGCTACACGGCGCGTGGATCATCGAGGACGACTACGACAGCGAATACCGCTTCGAAAGTACGCCCATATCTTCACTGCAAGGCCTGGACAGTAACTCGCGCGTGATCTACATCGGAACCTTCAGCAAGGTTCTCTTTGCGTCCCTGCGCATGGGATACATGGTCATTCCTCCGGACCTGGTGGAGCGTTTCATCGCGGTGCGCTATACGATGGACATCTTTCCGCCGTACCTCTATCAGGAGGTCATAGCTGACTTCATGCGGGAAGGCTACTTTGCCCGACACATCCGCCGCATGCGCCTGCTCTACAGCGCCCGGCGCAAGGGACTCGTCGAGCAGCTCAAAAACAGCTTCGGCAACACCTTTGAGATCCACGGCGCCGAAGCCGGCATGCACCTCACTGCGGCCTTTCGGGCCGACCGCGATGACGTAGCGATCGCCGGGCAAGCGGCAGAGCAGGGCCTATGGCTCTGGCCGCTGTCCAAGAGCTACGTGACCAGGAACGTTCGCAAGGGCTTCGTACTCGGGTATGGGAACGTGTCAATCCAGGTGATGCCTGCGGCAGTTGAAAAGCTGCGCTCCGCGATCACGCGCGTCTCAAGTTGATTTGGATCAGGTCGATAGCGCCTATACCGCCCAGTCTCGGGCGCCTGCTTGCGGGCCACCAATCTCAAGATGGGATTGAGTTCTTCATTTTCCTATGTCTGTTCCCAGCTGCGAGCGATGTAGGTCGATCTCGGTCATCGGTTGTCGGATCGCGCTTAGTCCCAACGTGATGGAGTGTCGGCGTCGACAGCACCGCTTTCAGAGAAGAGAGGGCAATGGCGAACACGATGGAGAGTTAAAACGCATTGCCTCAAACATTTGTTTTGTAAATCCGCTCAGGGCTTTCTATATTTGGAGCGCGATGCCGAGCGACAGCAATTCGCCGCGCCAATATCAGGGCGTAATGATCTCCAGCACCTTTACGGACCTGGAACGTCATAGGGCGGCTCTGATCAATGCTGTCAATGGCCAGGGGCTTCACCATGTTGCAATGGAAAACGACTCAGCAAAGGCGGATGTCGATGTAATCGACTCGTCTCTTCAAATGGTACGGGACGCTGCGGCTTACGTCGGACTCATCAGTCACAAATATGGTCAGATGCCCGTCTGCCCGGATCGAAACCCTCAAGAACTCTCCATCACAGAACTCGAGTTCAACGAAGCGGAGCGCCTCGAGCGCCCCATCTTGCTTTTCATCATGGGAGACAACCATCCGGTCCGGAAGGGCGACGTTGAAACCAGCGCAGCCAGAATTGAGAAGCTGAACGCCTTTCGCGAAGGGGCAAAAAGGATGAGGCCGGATTCGCAGGTGCATCGTGTTTATGCCACCTTCGATTCTCTTGAAGAATTCACGCCGAAAGCCGTCCAGGCCGTTGCCGGACTCCGTCGTCACCTCGACGAAAGAGCCGTGATCAGCACGCAGCCGGCGGCCGTCCATCCTACTCTCGCGCCCAGTGCGCCCATCCCCCACGAACTTCCCTCGGGAGCCAAGAAATTCTTCGGACGTCAGACCGATCTGGAAACCCTTACCCTCCGCTTGGCTGCTCGTGAAAACACCGCCGTCGTCGGAGATGCCGGGATGGGCAAGACCGCCCTGGCTGCCGAGGCGCTCGGAGCGGTCGTCGGCGAGCCGCCAAAGTCACTCGCCGCTAGCCCATATCCCGACGGCGTCGTCTACCTCGACCTCTATGCGATGCATGGCGCAATCGAAACCGCATTGGAGACGCTGGCGAACAAGCTTGCTGGCCCCGGCTTCATGGAGCGCTCCCCGGCACCTGAGCGTGCGGCCGCAGCCTGTTATGCCCGCAATTTCCTTATAGTCATCGAGGGCGCGGAAGAGGCCGACGGTAAGAACGGCCGACCCGATATCTCAGAACTTCTCAACGTCCTGTCACTCGAAAACCGCTGGCTGCTCCTCACGCGCCTCAGAACACAGGCCCTCGCGTCAGAATCGCTGATACTCGAAGACGCTCTCCCTGCGGAAGACGCCGCCAAGCGTTTCGACTCGCTCACCCAAGGCCGCGTGAAGGCGCAGGTGCGGCAGCAGACTCTTGACCTGCTCGCGGGCCATCCCCTTGCTCTTACCTGGGCCGGAAATCTGCTGGCGCAGGGCGATGAATCTCCGGAATACCTCGTCCGCGATTGGTCCGCGGCAAAACTCCCCAGCCTCAGTGATCCGAAAAAAGCCGAACACACGCTCCAATGGCTCTTTGAGCGCAGCGTGCGTGGTCTCGATGAAGCCGAGACCCAGGCGTTGGAAGCCGCAGGCCTTCTGGCGCACGCGCCCTTTCCGGTCCAAGCGATTGACGCCGCCTTGCACGATTCCGGCAGCCATCACGATTCAGGCATTCACGACGAGAAGGCCACGCGGCAGGCTCTCAAGGCTCTCGTCCAGCGCGGCCTGCTGAGGCTCACCGAGGACGATCGGCGCCAGTTCACTCATGTCCTCGGATATCGCTTTGCCCGGAAGGAGACGGGATCGGATCCTGAGCTCCGCGCACGTCTCGGAAAGTGGCTTCATGAGCAGCTCAAGCAGGCACTGGCAACCGGCGCCTCCGCCGCTGAGCCGGCATCGGCCATCCCGCTCCTCGAACATCTCGCCGCCTTGTTGCGCACGGATGATGACCAAGTCCTCTGGGATCCGCTCGCGAACGCTGCTCTCTATGACTTTACCGGCCGCCTCAATGACTTGGGCCGGCTCGGCCAGGTAAGGCTGGCGCTCGACGCCGTAGCCGGCTGGCTGGACCTCTTTCCACCAAACAAACTGGAGGAGCCACACTGGCTTCGAGAGCGGTCGTCGTGGCTCGGTCAAAGGGGCGATGTGCTTTTGGCGCAGGGCGATCTGGCGGGTGCAAAGGAGTCCTACGAGCGGTCCCTGGAGGTTCGGCGTCTGGCCGCCTCCGATCACTCGAACACCTTCTGGCAGCGCGACCTGAGCGTGATTCACAGCAAGATGGGCAAGGTGCTTCAAGCGCAGGGCGATCCCCGGGGCGAAGAGATTCTACCAGCAGTCGGTGGACATTATGCAGCGTCTGGCCGCCTCCGGTCCGTCGAACGCGGACTGGCAGAGCGACCTGAGCGTGAGCCTCGAAGACGTGGGGCAAGTGCTCCTGCTACAGGGCGACCTGCCCGAGGCGAAGAAGTTCTACGAGCAGTCGCTGGACATTATGCAGCGTCTGGCCGCCTCCGATCCCTCGAACACCTTCTGGCAGCGCGACCTGAGCGTGACTCAGGGGCGGCTAGGGGTAGTGCTGGAGGAACAGGATGATCTTGAGGGCGCGCTGAAGTCCTACCAGCAGACTCTGGAGGTGATTGGTCGCTTGGCCACCTCGGATCCCTCGAACACCGTCTGGCAGCGCGACCTGAGCGTGACTTACAGCAGGGTGGGCGATGTGCTTCTGGCGCAGGGTGATCCGGTCGGGGCGAAGGAATCCTGGGAGCGGTGTCTGGGGGTTCGTCGGCGTCTCGCCGTCTCCGATCCCTCGAACACGGGCTGGCAGCGCGACCTGTCATTCAGTCTGACAAAGATGGCTCAAGTCAATAATCAGAATGGGGACCGTGGTCAGGCTCTGCGCTTTGCCGAAGAAAGTTTAAATATAGACGAGCGCCTGGCCGCGCTCGACCCCACCAACGCAACCTGGCAGAAGGATGTAAAAATCAGCCGCGCCCTCGTGGCACACCTGAGGAAATAAGCTGCCCGAAAAACATGAGCATGGCTGAAAGCTGGCCGATCATTTCCCCAAACCCGATATAATAGAGATGGAGATCAAAGAAGCCCGCCCACCCGGCGGGCTTTTTCATTGTTCAGGAGCCGATCATACCCACAAGCACGCCCAGCCGGTCCCCTCCGGCAACTCGCAGCAGCGGAATCGGTTACAAGTTTTTCCAATGAAATGAAACGGTTACGAGATTGGGCCCGCTTCGTGCTCGGCAAGTCCAGCCGCATCAAACGGTTACGAGACTTCTTCAATGGAATGAAACGGTTACAAACTTGCCACAATAAGCCACATGGAATGAAACGGTTACGAAATCTAAGGGGGGAGGGGGAGGGGGGACCCTCCCAGGACGGAACAAACGAACGCTACACGCTAAGTCCTGAACTCCTGATAAACTCATGAAAGTGTCTCCCGCCGCCGTGGGGCTATAGCTCAGCTGGGAGAGCGCGTCGTTCGCAACGACGAGGTCGTCGGTTCGAGCCCGACTAGCTCCACCAAATCATCCTGATGCCTCGATACACGTCCTTGCCAACGCCGGGAAGACGGCCGAAACGTATCGCTCGGAACTGGGTAAGGACCAGCGCCTCAATGAGTCCATCGCTCTGCAGAACCTTCCGTCGCTCGTCCGAGACCGGGTGGCCCAGCACTGAAGGAACTCTCCAGTGATGAGCGACTTGCGTCGCTGGGGCCGCCGTCGGGTGCATCAAGGTTGTGAAACAGGTTATAAATTGACCCTGCGCGGCAGAGTTCCACTTGAGAGTGGTAGACGGTGAGAACGAAAGGACAAAGCCTTCCAATCAAGGGAATCGCCGCCGCGCCAATGCCATGGCAGAAACTATCAGACTCAACACTGCATCCGGAAGACAGGAGTTCCAGCTTCCCCCGACGCCATTGAGCGAATGCGCCCCGGTTTCCGCTTGGAGCGAGTCTGTCGTCATTCCCACTTATATGCCGGCAAGCCCTGATCGTAATCCCATGTTTCTGGAGACACGCGTCTACCAGGGAAGTAGCGGAGCGATCTATCCCCTGCCATTCATCGATCGCATCGCCGCGGAACCGAAGCCTCGCGCCTGGCAGGCAGTTCATCTTGAAAACGAATGGATACGGCTCATGATCCTGCCGGAGATTGGAGGCAGAATCCACGTCGGCTTCGACAAAGTGAACGGTTACGATTTTTTTTATCGCCAGAACGTGATCAAGCCGGCGCTGGTGGGACTGGCTGGTCCGTGGGTTTCAGGCGGCGTCGAATTCAATTGGCCGCAGCACCATCGTCCAGCAACGTTCCTGCCGGTGGAAATAAGCATTGAGAGAAGCAGTGATGGTTCTGTTACCGTCTGGTGCAGTGATCACGATCCGCTTACGCGGATGAAGGGCATGCATGGCGTCTGCCTCTATCCGAATCGCGCCTATGTGGAACTGAAGGTAAGGCTCTACAACCGCACGCGGATCACCCAGACGTTTCTGTGGTGGGCTAATATGGCAACCCGTGTCCACGAACGATATCAATCGTTCTTTCCGTCGGATGTTCGCTTTGTGGCCGACCACGCAAAACGGGCGATTACTACCTTCCCGCTCAGCGATCGTGACTACTATGGGGTGCGCTATGCCGAGCGTGCTGAATCAGGTGTCCCCGACGACGAACTGCCTGCGCACTTCCGGCCCGATGGGTCTTACGCTGCAAACGATCTGAGCTGGTATGCGAATATTCCCGTGCCGACAAGCTACATGATCGTCGGATCTCGCGAAGACTTTTTCGGCGGATACGATCATGCCAGGCAGGCCGGCGTCGTGCATGTGGCGAACCATCACATCGCGCCGGGCAAGAAACAGTGGACCTGGGGAAATCATGAATTTGGCTATGCCTGGGACCGGAATTTGACCGACAACGACGGTCCATACATTGAGCTTATGGCTGGTGTTTACACAGACAATCAGCCGGACTTCTCGTTCCTTGCGCCGGGAGAAACAAAGACGTTCAGTCAATTCTGGTATCCCATCCGTTCGATCGGCGTTCCGCAGACTGCCAATCTACGTGCGGCTATGAGTCTGGCGCAGGCGCGACCAGGGTTCGCCCACATTGGCATTGCGGTGACACGCGATGTTCCTGAGGCCGCATTGACCGTCAAAGTCCGCGGCGAAACTCTCAAACACTGGATCGGCAATCTGAGCCTCCGCGATCCTTTCAAGCTGGAAGTGGCCATTCCATTACACGAAACCTTGGACGCTTTCGAGATTGAGCTTCGCGATTCTTCGGGAAGCATTCTGCGATATGCGCCTGCTGAAACAGTGCCCGTGGAAAAACCACAAGTTGCGACTGAACCACCTCCGCCGCATGAGATCGACAGCATCGATCGGCTTTATCTCACGGGCGTTCATCTTGGACAGTACCGGCACGCAACACGCTCGCCTCAGCCGTACTGGGAAGAGGCTCTTCGCCGCGATCCCGGAGACCATCGTTCTCACAACGCCCTTGGCCAATGGCACCTCAAGCGTGGAGAGTTGGCGCTTGCTGAACACCATTTCCGGTCCGCCATCGAGCGTCTGACAGAAAGAAACCCGAATCCCGCGGACAGTGAGGCCTTCTACCATTTGGGCCTCACACTTTGCTATTTAGGGCGAGCTCAGGATGCCTACGCAGCCTTCTATAAATCCACATGGGTTGCGTCGCTGCGAGCGCCCGCGTGTCATGCCCTCGCGGAGCTTGATGCCAGCACACGTCGATGGGACAGCGCCCTCGACCATATTCAGCGTAGCTTGCGAGCAGATGCCGACAATAGCAACGCACGCAATCTGGCTGTAGTCGTGCTGAACAAACTCAATCGCTATCAGGAGGCTGAGGCGATTCTCAGAGAAACCCGGGAGATGGATCCACTGGATATCTGGGCCCGTTTCCTCGACTCAGGCGAGACCCCAGCAGAACCGCAACTAGGCATCGATCTGGCCCTCGACCTGCAACGGGCAGGGTTGAAGGAAGAGGCGCTGCAGGTCCTTCGCGCGCCCGACCTGAACCGCCGCGACGGGTCAGCCCCGATGGTGGCTTATTTGCTCGCCTCTTTGTATGAGACAACCGGAGATCACTCAAGCGCACAACTCTGCCAGGTGCAAGCCAGGTCGTTTCCGGCTGATCATGTTTTTCCCCATCGCATAGAAGAGATGTTGCTTTTGGAGGATGTTTGTCTGCGCCATCCCACGGATCCACGCGCACCATACTATCTAGGAAACCTCCTCTATGATCGCCGCCGTTATGAAGAGGCGATTGCGAGATGGGAGACTGCGGCCACGCTCGACCCCTCATTCCCAACGATATGGCGCAACCTTGGACTGGCTTATTTCAACATCCGTGCCGACTCCGAACATGCGGTGTCTGCCTATGACAAGGCGATGGCGGCGGACCCATCTGACGCTCGCGTGCTTTACGAGCGGGACCAGTTGTGGAAACGAGTCGGCGAAACTCCGGTAACGCGCCTCGCCGAACTAAGTCGCTACCCCGATCTCCTTGCATCACGAGATGATCTGGCCGTCGAATACGCCACGTTACTGAACCAGACTGGCAACCCCTCAGCGGCGCTGCAGCTGCTTACCACTCGGTCCTTTCAGCCCTGGGAGGGTGGCGAGGGGCTGGTAATGGCGCAATATACGCGTGCAGTTCTCTTGGTAGGAAAGCAGCTTCTGCGGAGCGGCCGCAGCCAGGATGCGTCAAGGCGTTTTCAGGCTGCTCTTCATCCCCCGCGCAACCTCAGTGAGGCGCGGCATCTGCTCGCGAATACGAGCGATATCTATTTTTGGATAGGGACGGCAGAGCGTGCGGCAGGAAATGAAGCTGAGGCCTGTTCCGCTTTTGAGCGCGCCACTCGCCAGCGAGGCGATTTCCGGCAGATGAGCGTTCAACGGTTATCGGATATGTCTTACTGGTCGGCGATGGCCATGCGCCAGTCAGGCGAAGAACAGCAGGCTACCGCTTTGTTTGAGTCGATCCTCACATATTCAGAAGAACTCAATCGAGAGGAGCCGAAAATCGATTATTTTGCTACCTCCTTGCCTGCAATGCTTCTTTTCCGGGATGACCTAAAAAAACGCCAGCAGATTGAAGTGCTCTTCCTTCGCGCCCAAGGCTACCTCGGACTTGAAAGGGTTGTGGAATCGGAATGTCTTCTCAAAGAAGTTCTCGCGCTCGACGGCAATCATTCCGGCGCTGGGGACCTGCTTGAGGATTTGCACTCAGGCCCGCGCTTCGTTGGTGCAGACTGATGCAGATTGTCGCGGCATCAGACATTGCAGACACTCCGCATCAGCCGGAATTCATCCACTCCAGATATGTATGGTTGATCGCGTTCGTAGCAGCCATGGGCGGACTGCTCTTCGGCTATGACTGGGTCGTGATCGGAGGCGCCAAACCATTTTACGAGGCTTACTTTCACCTCACTTCGCCGCAGCTCATCGGTTGGGCAACCAGCTGTGCTCTAATTGGCTGTTTCATCGGGGCGCTGGCTGGCGGCGCCATCGGAGATTGTTTTGGGCGGCGACGCACCCTCATACTGGCCGCGTTACTGTTTGCGCTTTCATCCGCGCTTACTGGCTGGGCGCACTCATTTGTGAATTTCATCGTCTGGCGAATTATGGGCGGCGTTGCAATCGGGCTTGCCTCAAATGTGTCTCCGCTTTACATTGCCGAGATCAGTCCCGCCCCATGGCGCGGACGGCTAGTCAGTTTGAACCAACTCTCAATAGTGATCGGCATTCTTGCGGCGCAAATCGTGAATTGGCAAGTTGCAAAGCCGATTCCCATCGGCGCAACCATGCAAACGATCACAAGCAGTTGGAACGCTCAGTACGCTTGGCGATGGATGTTTACAGCCGTCTCTCTGCCCGCCTTACTGTTTTTTCTTTTTTCGCTGTGGATTCCGGAAAGCCCGCGATGGCTGTTGTTGCGGGGCAAGAGCGAGCAGGCGACCCAGATTCTCGCTCGCATCGGCGGCGCTCCTTATGCCGCTTCCGAGGTGCGAAGTATCCTGAATTCTCTGGCGTCCTCCAAACGAAACGTCGTGGGGTGGCGCGAGCTTCTCACTCCTGGGACACGGCGGCTGCTGCTCATCGGTATCGTCCTGGCCGTGTTGCAGCAGTGGTGCGGCATCAACATTCTCTTTAACTATGCAGAGGAGATCTATCGGAGCGCGGGCTACGGTCTGAACGACATTCTTTTCAACATCGTGATCACCGGTACCATCAATCTCCTGTTCACTTTCCTCGCACTGCTTTTCGTCGACCGCTACGGCCGCCGCGCCCTGATGCTGTTCGGCTGTATGGGTATTGCTATTTCTCACCTGTGCGCCGGGGTTGCCTATACGCTTGGTCTGCATGGCGCCGGAGTCCTGCTTCTAACGTTGTGCTCAATCGCATGCTATGCCGTGTCGCTCGCACCCGTTACCTGGGTGTTGATCTCGGAAATTTTCCCCAACCGCATTCGGGGCCTTGCCGTGTCGATCGCAGTCGCCGCTCTCTGGTCCGCTTCGTTTTTGCTCACCTATCTCTTTCCCATTCTGAATCGACAATTCGGCACGGCGAACGTGTTCTTTATCTACGCCGCCATCTGCTTATTGGGCGCCGTCTTCGTTTACCAATTCGTGGGGGAAACTGCTGGCTGCTCACTTGAACAGATAGAACGCACCGCAGAAGATCTGGGCACTTAACGAATAGCGCTTGCCAGAAGAAGCTCGACGCGTGCTGCAGAAAATCCAGTGGGACGGAGAACGTCGACCACAATGCGCCGCACATCCTGAATCGGAAGACTGGTGAGCAGCGTGTGCGATTCTCTAGGGTGCAGCTCCGGCAATGGATCCAGGGATCCCTCCCATGTGGGCAAAAGCGCGGTACGCAAGACGGCCTTGGTCTTGCGTTTCGCGCACAAACTGAACGATCGGGCACAGCGGATATGACCACTTCTGTTTGAACGCGTATGACCACCGGATGCGGAGCGCCTATTGGCAGCGTCCCATATATTGCTATGTCGTCAACACCTCGAAGATACCGAATGACCAGGGCGCTCGCGGAACACCTTTGCAGTGCCGCGCTGTGGGCGCTTGCGATAGGCGCCTTGCTGCTGACTACGCTACTCGGCCACGCATGGCAGCAAGACCCTAAGATGTCGGGCATGGCCGGGATGAGCACAGACCCCTCGGGCCATCCCTGTGATGATATGGGCAGCAGGGTGAATGGCATGAGCGTGATGGGCCAGAGCATGGCTGCCATGACGAATCACATGTGCATCACCCCAATGCGGCCAAAACAGCCCGGGGACGAGGAGAAAGCAAAGGCCCTGGTAGCTGAGGTCAAGGCAACCATCGAGAAATACAAGGATTACAAGAAGGCTCTGGCGGACGGGTACGTCATCGCTAACCCTACGGTGGTACAACCTCAGTACCACTTCACCAACGATGCGAACGTCCGTTTGGCCGATACCCAGTTCGACCCGACCAAACCATCTGCGCTGCTCTACTACCAGACTCCGACCCAGCACTACAAGCTGGAGGGCGTGATGTTCACGGACAGCACAAGCGCAACCGAAGATGAGCTGAACGAGCGGATCCCGCTTAGCATCGCGCGTTGGCATGAGCACACCAATTTCTGCGGCGCTCCGGCCAACAAGGTCAGCGAATACCATGGCAAAAACCCCAAATTCGGCATGTTCGGTTCCATCCATACCAAAGAGGCTTGCCAGGCCGAAGGGGGCACCTTTTTTCCCGTGATCTTCAGTTGGATGATTCATGTCTTCCCATACGAGAACGATTTCAAAGACGTCTTCTCTATGAACGACGACGTGGCCCACGTGCATTGATCGCGTGAACCTTAATCGGGTTGGTCGCTACGGAGAAGGGCGGACGACTAAACAGCGATCGAAGGTCGGCAGCGAATTGCCGCTCACCTGCTCCGGGCGACGCCGGGTGGGTGGCCGTCGTCGCGCAGTCCGTAGGCGGCGAAAGCTTCACAAAGAATCTCTCCCCAATGGAGCTTCAGTGAGGTCGGACGGCACGCGTCCATTCGCGATCAAGGGGGGCGTCAATCAGGAGGAGTACTTCTAAAATTAGCTCCGCAGATCCCAATGCTGCGCCGCCCTCGGATCCCACGACAGGATCGAAGTCTTTGTGATTTGTTACTTCACCCGTTGTTGGGGTCCCAAGAGCCTGGCAACTTGCGCGCATGACGATTACGGCTCATTAAGGGAGGCCATGTCAATCACAAAGCGGTATTTCACATCAGCCTTCAATACGCGCTCGAAGGCTTCGTTGATCTGTTGAATGGGTATCACTTCGACGTCCGATGTGATGTTGTGCTCGGCGCAGTAGTCGAGCATTTCCTGGGTTTCGTTCATGCCTCCGATAATCGATCCGGTGAGATATCGCCGCTTAAAGATCAAATTCCCCATGAAAATCGTCGGGGGCTGATCCGGCAGGCCCACCTGGCAATAGACTCCGTCACGCTTAAGGAGCGGCAGGTAGGCGTTCAGATCGTGGACCGCTGAGACCGTATCGAGGACGAAGTCGAAACTGCTCGCCTCTTTCTTCATTGCGTCCGGATCGCTCGACAGCACGACATCGTCGGCACCCATGCGCTTCGCATCCGCTGTCTTGGACGTGGACGTTGTGAACTGGACAACGTGCGCACCGAAGGAGTGAGCGAACTTAAGTCCCATGTGTCCGAGGCCGCCCAGTCCCACCACACCTACCTTCTTGCCCGGGCCTACTTTCCAGTGCCGCAGAGGCGAATACGTGGTGATTCCCGCGCACAAGAGCGGAGCCACCCTCGCCGGATCGAGCTTCTCCGAGACGCTGTGCACGAAGTGCTCGTCGGTGACGATGTTGTTCGAATAACCTCCATAGGTCGTCTCTCCGTAACGGTCCTTCACGCCGTAGGTGAGCGTTGCGCCCACTTCGCAGTATTGCTCCTCTCCGGCTTTGCAGCTTGGACAGGTGCGGCACGAGTCGACGATCACGCCAACGCCAACGCGGTCGCCCGCTTTGAACTTGCTTGCGTCGGAGCCGACGGCGGTCACGCGGCCGACGATCTCGTGCCCCGGAACCATGGGATACACTGCGTTGCCCCACTCATTGCGTGCAGAGTGGATATCGGAATGGCAGACACCGCAGAATTCGATTTCGACGGCGACATCGTGCCCGGTGAGATCGCGGCGGCTGAAGCTGTAGGGGGCAAGAGGCGTAGTGGATTGCTGTGCGGCGTATCCCCGGGATTGAGTCATGCGGTGCTCCTTACGATTGGCGTAGTAGGCGTTGGATCGGTCAAGTGAAAGACGGTCGGTGGAAACCATGGCACCCACGCTTTACAAGCATGGAACGCAAGCGCGATGCTTAGGAAACAGTGAAGACAGCAATCAGCGTATCAAAGGAAGATTACCTCAAGGCGGTTCTCGAAGCCGAAAGCGAGGGGCAGACCGTCATCTCGGCGACATTAGCGCATTGGCTGGGCGTGTCGCCTCCGGCGGTTTCGATGGCCGTTCGCCGGCTGAAGCGCGACGGTTATGTTGAGGTGAAGGCCGACGGCGTGGTGCGCCTGACGTCCAAGGGAAAGCAGACTGCCCACCGTACGGCGCTCCGGCATCATTTGATCGAACGCATGCTTTCGGAGATGTTTGGCATGCCCTGGTACGAGGTTCACGACGAAGCCGAGCGGCTGGAACACGCTGTGTCGCCGGCGTTTGAGGCTCGGCTGCTCGAAAAGCTTGGCCTGCTGGGCATGTGCCCGCACGGAAACGCCGTGCTCCCTGAGAATCCTACCAAGCGGGCAAAGCGCGGACTGCGGACCCTTGCGGAAAGCGCCGAAGGTGCCGAATACACGGTCGCCAGCCTGTATGAGCGCGATCCAAAGCTCTTGCGCTTCCTGCATCAGACTGGGATCGAGCCGGGAGGCACAGTCCGCGTGCTGAAAAAGAACTACGACCAAACGCTGGCGATCGAAACACCCATGGGCTCGTTTACCTTGGGAGCACCGGCCGCGGAAAAGGTCTGGGTGAAGCCGCGAGCGCAGAACGCCACTGGTGCTGGGCGACCGCGGAATTGAGCATTGCATCGAGCTTCTCTGCCTTAAACCGCTCCTCCACCTTATGATGGATATTTTTCTCAGCCGCCCGGTGTGTAGTATTCGAACAAGAATGCAACTGCTTTGCCGGCGAGCCCCGAGAAAACCAACACTGACAAGTGTGGTTCTGGGATCTGCGCTGCTCTTCGCCGCAACCACGGGGTCAGCGCTCGATCCGCATCAGAGCCTGCGGCACTACGGCTACCAGTCATGGCAGACCGACGACGGCTTGCCGCAAAATACCATCCATGCGGTGCTGCAAACGCGCGACGGCTTTATCTGGTTCGCCACCGAGGCCGGCCTCGTGCGCTTCGATTCCGTGAGATTTGGGGTTTTCACGCGCAAGGACACTCCGCAACTCGGCAGCGATCTTATCTACGACCTGATGGAAGACAAGTCGGGCGCGCTCTGGATCGGCACTTCGAATGGAGTAACACGGTATCGCGATAGGAGTTTTCAGACGTTCGCTGACTCCGATGAATTGAAGACCAGCGCGGTGTGGTCGCTGCACGAAGATAGCAGCGGCACAATCTGGGCCCTTACCGCCACCGGCCTGACGCGCTTCGACGGTCGCAGCTTTCGCGCCGTGGCCGGAATTCCTCCATTGAACGAGTCGAGCCGGATGCTCGATGGCGCGTATGGAGATCTCTGGCTCGCGACATCGAATGGGCTCTATCACGCGGAATGGGGCGATATCCGCCGATTCAAGGCCGCCGGGCAAGCAGCCGCTATCCAGGCGCTCGCCCTCGACAAGACCGGTCGCGTGTGGGCCGGCATGCAGAACGGTCTTGAAATCTGCGCGGCGGAGAAGTGCGATGCGGTCACGCTGCCTCCCGCCACGCCTGCATCCCACAACGTTGCCGCACTCACCGTAGATGCGGCGGGCACTATTTGGATTGGAACAGGCGCGGGCCTCATCCGTGATGACGGCACGCGCATGACTGCATACTCAGAACAGGACGGTCTTCCCTCTGGCATTGTGCAGTTGCTGTTCTGTGATCGCGAAGGCTCGCTATGGGTCGGCACCGGCGCAGGCATCGCCCGCATAGCTGATGGAAAGATTGAGGCATTCACCCCGAAGGAAGGCTTCTCAAGCAACGTAGTTCTTTCGATTCTCGAAGACCGCGAGGGCAATCTCTGGCTGGGAACGGAATCGGGCGGCGTGGATATATTGCGCGACCGCACATTTACGACATATACGGCGCAGGACGGCATCTCGGATGATCACATTCGCTCGGTCTATCAAGATCGCGCAGGCACCGTGTGGTTGGGCACCAGCGGCGGCGGTCTTGATCGTAGAAAGGCAGACGGATTCACCACGCTGACAACGGCAAATGGCCTTTCGAGCAACGTGGTTCTCGCGATTGCCGGCGACCCCAATGGCGACCTATGGCTGGGCACACCCGACGGACTCAATCGTATCCACGGTGGCAAGGTAACCCTCTTCACGTCAGCCGACGGATTGGCGGATGACTTCGTTCGCTCTCTTTACTTCGATGCGCAGGGCTCACTGTGGATTGGGACACGGCGAGGGCTTTCGCAACTGAAAAACGGCAAGTTTACCACCTATTCAGCTCTCGACGGCCTGGGCAGCGATCTCGTGGGCTCCATCCTGCAATCGCGAGACGGGTCATTATGGATCAGCACGCTGGGCGGCCTGACGCATCTGAATCACGGTAAGTTCAAAAACTATGCGGTGAAGAATGGCCTCTCAAATCACACCGTCACCGCCCTGCACGAAGATGCCGACGGAACGCTTTGGATTGGAACCAATGGTGGAGGGTTGAATCGCTGGCAGCAAGGCATCTTTAAGCCAATCGTATTGAAAGAAGACGCGGCGCTGCCCGAGACGATCTACAGCATTCTCGAAGATGGTGACGGCAATCTGTGGATGAGCTCGAACCATGGGATTTTTTGCGCGAATCGTAACGACTTGAATCGCTACGCGGATGGTGCAGCTTCAACCGTGGCGGTCATGTCATACGGCGTTGCAGATGGAATGAAGGTCAACGAGGCAAGCAGCGGCGGCCATCCCGCGGCGTGGAGACTTGAAGATGGCAAGCTCTGGTTCGCGACTCTGAAAGGGGCGGCCACGGTTGACCCCGCTCACCTGGCGATGAATCACGTGCCGCCGCTGATGAGCATTGAGCAGGTCAGTGTCGACGACAAACCGGAGATCGTGCGCGACACAGTTACGATTCAACCGGGAGGCCGCCGTTTCGCGTTTGAATATGCGGCGCTCAGCTTCGCGGCTCCACAGAAGGTTCGCTTCAAGTACCGGCTGGAAGGTTTTGACCACGCGTGGGTAGAGGCGGGTACGTTGCGTACCGCCTACTACACAAATCTTCCGCCCGGCCGTTACACATTTCAGGTCCTGGCCTGCAATAACGACGGCGTCTGGAGTGGCGCACCTGCCTCGCTGGCAATCCGGCTGGAGCCATATTTCTACCAAACAATATGGTCTTATCTGCTGCTCGCTTTGACGGCGGCGCTGCTCTGGTATGGATGGTATCGCTGGCGGGTGCAGCAGGTGGAGTCGAGATTCCACGCAGTTCTGGCGGAACGCAACCGAATAGCACGCGAGATTCACGACACGCTGGCACAGGGATTTGTGGCAGTGTCAGTACAGTTGCAGATTGTTTCACGTCTGCTTGGAAGCTCGACTGACACAGCTCGGCAACATCTGGGGCAGGCGCAGGACCTGGTGCGCAGCGGACTCGAAGACGCGCGCAAGGCAATTTGGGAGCTTCGCTCGCAGAGCGCAGAGAATCAAGACCTTGCCGCTAAGCTCGTAAAGATGGCAGATCGCGTAACGACTGGAACAGAGATCAAGACCGAGGTACGCGTGAATGGCACTTATCACCCCCTGCCGGAGCGAGTAGAGGGCGAATTGCTGCGGATCGCACAGGAAGCAGTGACCAACGCCGTGCGACATGCCGATCCGAACCGCGTGGAGATTCAATTAAGGTTCGCAGGCAAGCGGATGGAACTGAGCGTCGAGGATAACGGCCGCGGTTTTTCCGGGGAGATTCCGTCGACACAAGATGGACACTTTGGGTTGACCGGTATGAAAGAACGCGCGCAACAAATCGGCGGCTCACTGACGGTAAGCAGTAAAGAAGGCCAGGGCACGCGCGTCTGCGTCTGCGTCGAAATGCCAACGGCTGAAAGAGAATGAGAGTGAAAGAACAATGAGCGAACAGATTCGTATCCTGGTTGTCGATGACCACACGGTTGTGAGGCAAGGCATTGTCGCGCTGCTGAATACAGTTTCCGACCTGACGGTAGTTGCGGAAGCCGCTGACGGACAGGAAGCGATTGACGTCTATCGCAAACACAGGCCGGACGTAACGCTGATGGACCTGCGCCTGCCGAAGATGGGCGGCGCGGATGCAATTGCGCAGATACGGCAGGAACACCCAACAGCACGCATTATCGTATTGACTACCTTCGATGGAGACGAGGATATCTTTCGCGCGCTGCAGGCTGGAGCCAAAGGATATCTGCTGAAGGGCACCGACGCCGACGAGCTTACAGCTGCCATCCGTTCGGTCTACGCGGGCAAGTCGAGGATTCCCGCCTTTGTCGCCGAGAAGCTCGCCGAACGCATGGGCGGTCCCGCTCTCACCGCACGCGAGCTTGAGGTATTAAAGCGAATCGTGGCCGGACGCAGTAACAAGGAAATTTCGGGCGACCTTCACATCTCAGAGGCGACAGTGAAGACCCACATCAACAGCCTGCTGAGCAAACTCGGTGTGAGTGATCGAACGCAGGCAGCGACGACCGCACTGCAGCGCGGCATCGTTCATCTCGACTAGCTTTCGGAGTAATTCATTGATGCGAAGACTTACTGTAATCGCGGTTTTGATATTGACCGGTTCGCTTTTGTGCGCCGCCCAGGGAACAAAGATCTCGGGCTGGCGTGCCGCGACTGAGGGCGAGTTGAAGAATCTGCTGCCTGCGCGCGCCCCGGTGCAACAGGAGCGCATCGAGACGGAGATGCGGACTGCTTCCGGCATTTCCAACGGCCACGGCAAGTTTGTCGCCGGAGTAGTTCTGATTACCGCCGGATATTCCGCCGATGGCAAGTACTCTCATTACTTCGTCACCCAGGTTCCATTGAAGATCGCCAACTTTCAGCTGACACCGGGCGCCTACGTCATTGGCTGGGAGCGTATGGAGGACGGGCTTAACGTAAAGTTCTATGAAGCCACTTCGGGAAAACTGCTGGGTTCGGTCGTGGCTACATTGAATCCGGCGATTATTCGGGTAGAATCATTTCGCGTCTGGCCGCCGGGGGATCGTCAACTTATGCAGATAGGGCGGTTCAGTTTCGGTTATCAGATCGGAGATTAGCTTTCACGATGGCCGACCCGAAGCCCGAGAACACGAAGCAGCCGACAAAGCAACGCAAACTGCTCGCAGCTCTGGAGGCCAATTGGCAAACGGAGATGATCGGCTACTACACCTATCGCACGCTCTCCGAGCGCGATGACGACCCGTTACGTAAAGAGACGTTGCGGCACATGGCTGAAGCCGAGGCAGAACACGCCGCACTCTGGGCGAAGCGCATTCTTGAGCTTGGCGGAACGCAGCCCAGATACACAGGCAAAGTTACCGGCGACGCTGATAGTCTTGCGAACCGGCTAGGCGGCCAGCGAATGGCTCTGCGACGGCTGGAGATCGATGAAAGCCGCGCCATCGCCCTCTATGGCCAACAACTCAAGGAGCTGGACGATGAGCCAAGCCTCACGGTTCTGCGGCAGGTGATCGAGGAAGAGCGCGACCACTACCGTGAATTGAGCAGCCTGATCCGGCAGCGTTATCCGCGCAGAGCGCACGAAAGAGAACCATCGAAGCCCCAGGCCTTGCTGAACGAATTATTGGCAAAGCGCAACGGCACCGGCACAGGCCGACAGACGGCGGGCTGGATCGGCGACGCAATCTATGGCGTGAACGACGGTCTGGGCGCGATCTTCGGCATCGTCTCGGGCGTCTCCGGAGCCACGCAGGGTACCAGCAAATACGTATTGCTGGCCGGGATCGCCGGCATGATTGCCAGCGCGCTATCGATGGGATCAGGAGCGTACCTCGCTGCGAAGAGCGAGCGCGAAATCTACGAGGCCGAGGTGGAACGCGAACGCGAAGCCATCGAGATGAATGGACCCGAAGCTCGCGAGTTATTATCGCTCTACTACCAGGTGAAAGGCCTTCCGGAAGACGACGCGGATCATGTCGTCGAACATATTGCCAAGGACAAGGACCAACTCCTGCGCGCGCTGGCCTCGGAACGACTGAAGTCTACGGAAGAAGCGCTGCGCAACCCCATGAAATCGGCGGTCTCCGGAGCGTTGTCGACTGCAATTGGCGCCTTCATTCCCATCATTCCCTTTTTCTTTCTCACTGGCTATCCGGCGGTGATCGCTTCGGCAGTCGTCTCCCTGGCGGCACACTTCGCCGTTGGCGCAGCCAAGTCCCTCATCACGGTGCGCTCGTGGTGGGCCAGCGGCATGGAGATGACGCTGGTCGGCGCTGTCGAAGGCATCGTAACCTACGTGATCGGCATCGGGCTGGGCAGGCTCGGGGCGTAGGCGTTCCCTGCGCTCACGGCTGAGGCAGAACGAGCACTTCGACTCCGGAAGCTGCGTCGCCTGAGTGGAATACCGTCTCAGTTGCCGCCTTGAAGTCTGAAGGGCTGGCGGTGGGGATATCCGTGAATGTCTGCGGGTTGCGATCGACCAGCGGAAACCACGAGCTTTGCACCTGCACCATGATGCGATGGCCTCTCCGGAAGGTGTGATCGAGGTCGGGCATTGTGAAATCTACGTCGACCGTTTTGCCTGGAGCGAAGGCCTCAGGCTTCTCCCAGCTATTGCGGAATTTTCCGCGCATCGGTTCGCCGCGCAGTAACTGTTGATAGCCGCCCATGCGCAGCGCCGGCGCATCTATCACGCGCTTGCCGATTGCGCTGCTCGTATCCGGGTCGGGAAAGTCATTCGGATATACATCGATGAGCTTCACAACGAAGTCGGAGTCGGTTCCGGTGGTCGCCACTTTGAGCTGCGGCGAGATCGGTCCGGTAATCGTTACATCTTCGGTCAGGGGGTCGGACTGATAGACGAGAACGTCGGGACGGGTCGAGGCGAAGCGCTGATCGTCAACCATGTAGCGTTGTGGCACTGTGTCGGTTACATATCCAACGAAAGGCACG
>JABCZC010000045.1 GCA_013289875.1 Acidobacteriota bacterium
TTGAGCGATCGGACAACTGCCCGGCAGCCCTGCCCTCCTCGTCCATCCAATCCATACATTTAGGTAGCGAATCAGCGACGGCAACCCGCCTCCAACGCCAGTGTCGACTCCGAGGCAGGTACGGCTCCAAAGGTCCAATGCAACATCAAGAATGGACCGCTTTAGGTCGCCCAAATGTGGAAAATGCGCGACAACGCCACCCTTTGACAGGCTCGCGCGTCCGGCAACCGAACCAAAGGTGATCCTGCAGAGCCCCTCTGCGCTTGCCAAATCAAGCCCCACACGAAGGATGCGGGTTCTAGTTACTTGACCGGACACTGATCGTCCTCTACTTGTCCTCTACAAAAGCTCTTCTCACTCCCGACGAGGGTAAGCTACGCTGCCAGCCGAGTCCGAGAGGTATGGTACGCGGTACACCATCTTGGAGGATTGCCGATATCCGTCCTATTTGTCGATTCGGACTCAGTTTTCGAATCAAAACGAAACGCATTAGTCAGTGAAAGGGCCATAAATCCGGCTCAGCACCAGCATTTCTGAGAGCTATCTCATTCAAGCACGGTCATTTTGTACAAGAATGACCGTTCTTTTTGGCGCTACGCTACACACCGGCGGAATTCGACGTCCGCATTGTCCCTGTAATTCGACAAGGGCTACGCGAGTAGATTGTTTTTCCTGCACATCAGACTTTGAAAGATTCGTCTGTTCTTTTTCTGAAGACCGGTAGCCTCTGTGCGCCGGATGCATATGCGAGGTGCGGACGTTCCATGATTGCTCAGCGCCGGAATGAATATCGAACTCCGGCAATACTTTCGGAAGGTGCTTTCAACTCAGGAAAGTCCCGTCCGTGCTCTTTTGAGTCTTGGTCAGAGACTCCCAGCCAAAATCGCTTTCCGCAACAGAGCTATTCATGACGACATCATCGAACTCAGCAAGCGCTTACGGCGCGCAGATGGCGAAGTATTTCACCATGAACCAACCGCCCCATGTTGCCATCGATTCTGCGGTTTCCGTCGTCCGACCGCAACTGGCGATTACCCGGCTGATTGCACGGAGCGGCATCCCGAAACGAACTGCGTCCATCCCGTCTGAAAAAGCCTATGTTGTTTCGGTTCATCTTAATCATGCGAATTCCGGGGAATGGGAACTCTGGACCGATAGCAAGTACACAAAGACGGGAGCATGGCCAGTGGGCGGAGTCGCAATGTGCGACCTGGAGTCAAATTCTAGTATTCGAAATCCGGGCCCGATCGATTGGATCCACTACCGTGTTCCGCGTGCAACCTTGGATTCCCTCACGGACGATGCCGGAATGCCTAGAGCTAAGCGTCTCCACTGCGTTTATGGAACTTCCGACCCGACACTCCATCACCTAACGCAAGCGATCTTGCCGTGCCTAAGTAGGCCGGAGATGTTCTCTGAGTTGTTCATGGATTCTTTCACCTTGATGATTTGTTCGCATCTTGTCGGGCGGTACGCTCAAATTCACGAAGCTATCCCGAGATTCAAGGGCGGTCTGGCGCCGTGGCAAAGTCGCCGCGTTGTGGATTTGTTCCATGAGCACTTGGACGGCGACTTAAAACTGGAAACACTAGCCGATGAATGTGGGCTTTCAGTCAGCCATTTTGCGCGATCATTCAGGAGATCGTTTGGGACCTCCGCACATCGCTACCTGATTCTGAAGCGCGTCGAGATCGCGAAGGCCCTTTTGTCGGAAACGAATTACTCGTTGGTGGACGTTGCTGCGCAGACTGGATTTTCCGATCAAGCCGCGCTTACCCGGGCGTTTGCAAATGTGGTCGGTGCGACTCCGGCAAAGTGGAGGCGTGAACACTCACGTCGCAGGAGTTTTGTCGAAATACCCAAACACCAATTCCTTCAACCACACGAATAGATCGTCGCGGATTTGATTCCGTTAGAGTTCTCGCGTTGAACTCGACCCCGGAGTGGTCTTTTCGCCCGCCTTCACTCCGCATTTGAGCACGAATCGACAAAAGTGGTTCTTGTTTTCAAGAGTACCGTGCTCGATCCCGACTATGGTTGGTCGCAACTCCGAGGCTCGATACACGAGTCGCTGAAGCCCAACGAGAGAGAAGGAATGATCATGAAACAGCATATTAAAAACGTGGTTCTGGTGCATGGAGCTTTCGCGGATGGCTCCGGCTGGAAGAGGGTCGCTGACATCCTCAAGAACGATGGTTACAAGGTGTCGGTGGCGCAGCCCCCCGAGACTTCGTACGCCGACGACCAAAAGTACACGAAGGCCGCGATCGACGCGATGGGTGGCCCTGTGGTTCTTGTTGGCCATAGCTATGGCGGGTCCATCATCACCGAGGCCGGCAATCATCCAAACGTTGCGGCGCTCGTCTATGTTGCTGCATTTGCTCTCGATGAAGGTGAGAGCTGTGCGTCGATCGAACAGGCCCTGCCACAAGCGTCAAAGGCGTTTACGCCGGACAGCAACGGGCTCTGGTGGATCGACCAGGCGCATTTCGCGGCCGACTTCGCAGCGGACGTTCCACGGGACGAAGCTGAGTTCATGGCTATAGCGCAGGTGCCGATCTCTACCGACTCGTTTACCCATCAGGTCAAAAATCCCGCCTGGAAGCACAAGCCCACCTGGTACATGGTGGCCTCCGAAGACCGATCGATCAATCCGGACCAAGAGCGCATGATGGCGAAGCGCGCCAAGGCCAAGACGGTCGAAGTGAAGTCGAGCCATGTGGCCTATATGTCTTTTCCGAAGGAAACAGCCAAGCTCATCGAAGAGGCTGCTACCTCCGTTAGTGAGTAGTCATGTGCGCAGACAAAATGCTCTCCGCAGATCCGGTTCCGGTCGGCGGAGATTCTGTGTAGACCTAGCCGTCTCAGGAGAACGCACTTGATGGATCAATTTGCCGTAGACGGGCAGGACGTCGCATTTGTCGCCGGCAGCGCGAGGCCGAAGGCATTTCTCGCTGTCACCGTGATGGGTTCTTCACGAGGTAATGCGGGGTGTTCTCCAATAATTTACGGCAAAGCCACGGTCAGGAGGGACAGAACCATGTGAGAGAAGATAAAGCGATTGAGAAGTTGGAGGCGGAGTTGGTCCAAGACGAACAACGGCTCCGCGAGATCGAACGGATCGAAGGAAAATTGCTGCAGGACATTCCTCTTGTTGGATTCCGTACTGGCATTGAGGAGGTACGTCTGCGGGCGGAAAAGGAAATGCTTACCGAAACTATTCTCAAGAATAGGCAGCTACTTTCAGTGGCAAAGCCGTAGGCTTCAAAAAAGACCGATGCAGAGGGAGTCTCGATAACCGTGCGTATGTTTCAGGTCAGGAGTCTGCATATGAAAGTTAGAATACGTAACATTCTTTTTCCCGTCGATTTTTCTAATCGTTCTGTGTTGGCAGTGCAGCACGTTAAGACATGGCTCGATCGCTTGAGTGCTACTCTGAATACGCTCCATATCGTGGATGCCAACGCGCTCGGGCATGACTCGGAACGGAACGACGGATTTCTGAATAGTGACAATCTGATATCGAAGCGTACTGCAGACCTCAAGTATTTTTCCGATCATTACTTTGGCGAGAACGTTGCGCGCCACACCGTTCTGAGCGGTGGTACAGCGGATGAGATTGAGGATTTTGCCAAGCGAGAGAACATCGATCTAATCATGCTACCGCGAAATCATCAGAATCTCGGATCCCGGATTCTGGAAGACTCCTTAGCAGCCAAGCTCCTCGAAAGATGCACTGCTTCGATATGGGTAACAGAGCACATCGAGGATGTGTCGCCTTCACCTGTCCACCGCATTCTTTGCTCCGTCCATTTCGAGCATGATGTGACGCTAGATGCGCAAAATCATAGAATGCTCCAGACAGTTCGAGAACTCGCGACCACATTTCAGGCAACGGTTACGTTCCTCCTTGTCATTAGTGGGGCCGTTGAGGAATCGAGTGGATCCGTTACGCACCTGCAAGCCGTCGCTGGAGTCGAGCCTTTCGTAGCGCAAGTACACGAGTTATTTGGAAGCTCAGCGGAGATTCTTAAAAAGTCAGGCAAGGTTATCACCGATATCACCGATACAGCGAAGCAGATGGCAGCAGAGCTGATCGTCGTCGGACGGACTCGCCCCGGAACAATAGGTCTTGGAGTACAAACTCATATTTTGAAGATCGATCACGCTGCACGTTGTGCCGTTCTCAGCGTCTGGTAGACGAAAGCTAGACGAGTTCTCCTCCGCACACGTCAGCTAGTGGCCAACAAGTCTTTACGTTGGAAGTGAGATGTCCATCCAGAACGAAGGAAGAACGGTTCGGCGAGACGACGTTCGATATCGATAATCAAATAATCCGCTTGGACCTTTACCGCAAAGGAGAATGATCGTGAAACAGCATGTTAAACGTGTGGTTCTGGTGCATGGGAGCCTTCGCCGATGATTCCGGCTGGAGGAGTGCCGCTGAAATCTTCAAGAATGATGGTTATAGCGGGCCAGGGATGGTGAAATGATGGATCACATCACCGTGAAAGGACAAGGCGGCACGTTCGACGCCTACATCGCAAGACCGAAGATCTTGCCGGCCTCGGCTGTTGTCGTTCTGCAGGAACTGTTCGGTGTGAACGCCGACATTCGCAGGCACTGCGATGAATTGGCGGAACAAGGCTACCTCGCGGTCGCTCCAGACCTGTACTGGCGGCAGGAGCCGGGCGTCGACCTGAACGTCACCACCGAAGCCGACTGGCAACACGGCCTTCGTCTCAATTCGGCTTATGACAGAGATGCCGGCGTAAAGGACATAAAGGACACCATCGACGCAGTACGCAGTCTCCCGGAATGCAACGGCAAGGTTGCCTTGCTCGGCTATTGCCTCGGCGCACTGATGGTCTTCATGACAGCCGTGCGCAACGACGGCATCGACGCCGCAGTCTGGTATCACGGCGCCGATACGGAGAAATATCTGGGAGAGGTCGATGGGCTTCATGCGCCCATTCTCGTGCATCTGCCGAGGAGGATGAGTTCATTTCCAAGGCTGCACAAGCGGCGATTAGAGCAGCACTCACTAAGAAACCAAATGCGACGGTGTACAGCTACCCTGGGCAGAGTCATGCTTTTTCCCGCCACAACGGCAAACACTACAACGCCGCAGCAGCTCACCTTGCCAACGGTCGGACGAGCGAATTCCTGAGTCGCCAGTTGCAATGACTACCGGACGTTTGAGCAAGCAATCCGGTCGGTTCGAGGGACCTACATTGTTTCGACCGAAACGCCGTATCGCAGCATTGCATGAAGGCTACGAATTCGCTCGCTCGGCCGAGGCAGGCCATCGCGATGTCGTCTCTTTGCGGTGCCTCAGGCCATCGGAGTGGCCTAGAAGAATTGAAAGGAGCCAGAATGATCAGAACAGTGGAGATGGAGCGATTTACCGTGACCTCTTCGAAGCCGTTCGACGCTGTTGTTGGAGCCATCAAGGCATCGATTGGTCACCCAAATATGGCAGAGCTCTGGCGAGCAACGCAGCGAGCGACAACTGCTGCCGAACTTGAGGCCGCCATACAACCCGTCCTAGGCGAGAGCGGTCTGATGCAATTTGTCGAGTTCGATCACGGGATGATTGTTCGCAAGGGGACAGAGCATCACACATCCAGAATCATTCGTCTGGTCATTGGAAATCCTCTCATCATGAAAGAAATGGCAAAGCATGTTCCGGATGCCGGCTCGTATGCTCCGGTTACCGTCCTTGTGGATGAGCGCGCTGATGGCGTGCATATTTCGTATGACAGGATGGCCAGCCTCCTGGCCCCTTATGGAAATCGCGATGCGCTGCGCGTGGCTCGGGACTTGGACGCTAAAGTCGAAGAGGTGTTGAGGCAAGCTGCAGCGTGAGACGGAGTGAGCATGACGTATTGGAGGTTGTCATGGACGGGCATCTTGTTTTTGCCAGTTCCAATTCAAAGATCCGCTGCTCTCTGGAGAACTTCACCTTGGACGCGGAACGCTGGCTTGCAGCTCTCTACTGGTGTGTATGGACGCGTTATGGCGACGATGCAGCCCATGTTGCGGCAGACTGCTGGCTGCGAGTCTTTGAAGAACGACTAGAAGGATCAAGCGGCCTTCCAGAACTGACAAGAATCACTGCAACAGCAATCGCTCTCTTCGTATCAAATCATTGTCAAGCCGTTTACTAGCCTCACGCTCGACGCTACTGTTCGGAGCCTCGAAGATCTTTCTGCACCCAATTCGAAAAAGGACTGGCACCGCGTCTCGATGAGTGAGTTAGCTCGTAGTCGCCATGGGTAACTGTAATCGTCCTCACCCGTCCCGGTGGACATCGCACGATCGGTGTCCTGGCTCACTCCCCGCGCAGCGCCTCCATCGGCTCCACGCCCGCCGCTCGCCGCGCGGGCAGCGCCGCCGCGAGCAGGGCAACTGCTCCGAGAACGAAGGTCGTAGTTACGAGGACGAGCGGGTTCCATTCCTTTACGCCGAAGAGTTCGGCCGCCATGAAATGGCCGGCGGCAATGGCTGCAGGAATGCCTATGAGCAGGCCGAGACCGACCTGGAGAAATGCGCCGCGCACCACCATCTTCTGCACATGAGCGCGGTTAGCGCCGAGCGCCATGCGAATGCCGATCTCGGTGGTGCGCTGGGCGACGGCGTAGGCGGTGACGCCGTAGAGCCCGACGGCGGCCAAAGCGAGAGCGACTAATCCGAAGAGCGAAGTCAACTGCACGATCATCTGCTGCTGGCTAAAGCCGAGATCCACCTGCTGCGCCAAGCTCTGGAAGCGCGTGATCATCAGGTTCGGATTGATCTCCTGAAGTGCGGTGCGCACGCGTCCTTCCAGCTCCGGCGGTGCCGTGCCCCTGGTCTCAATTTCCAGTGAACTCATATAGTGCGTGGCGGTGAGGAACTGCGCGTACAGCGACACATCCGCCGTGGAGGCGGGCAGTTGCGGCCACTGCCAAGACGGAAGGAAGTACATGGGGTGGCCCATTTCCTGCGGGTCGCTCGGTGGCCAGTACTGCGCATTCTCGACCACGCCGACGATGGTGTACATTCCGGGGGTCGACGCATCCCAGTCGCCAAAATGCGCGCCGATCGCATGTTGGCCGTGCAGATATTTTTGGACGAAGGCCTCATCCACAATGGCCACGTTTGCGCCCGTGCGGTTGTCGCTGTCCAAAAACGCGCGACCCTGCAGCAGCTTCGTTCCGATGGTTGTGAAATAGCTGGGGCTCACACGAACCCACGAGGCCAGATTCACGTTCGAGCCGGGCGGCGGCGTGGGCTGGCCTTCGACGTACACGTCTTCGCTGCGGTTGTCGCCGTCCATCGGGCTCCACCCGGACCACGCGACATGCGAAACGCCGGGGATGGAGGAGAGCGAGTCGTTGAGACGCCGATAGAAGCCATCAAGCTGGTCCGGCTGCAGGCCCGCGGTCTGCGCATTGATCTGGACGATGGTGCGGTGGGCAGTCTGAAAACCGAAGTGCTGATGCTCGAGCTTGTTCAGGCTGAGAATGAGGAATCCCGCTGCGCACAGCAACACCACGGATACGGCCGCCTGTGCCACGACTAGTCCTTTTTGCGCGAGAGTGGTATGGCGTCCGGTCGAGCGGTTTGCTCCTCGTAGAGCATCGATAGGATCGGCGTGAGCAGCGAGCCACGCCGGCGCAACGCCAAATAGGAGGCCGGTGAGCAACGAGGCGGCAAAGGCAAACGCCATCACCACCGGCGACGGCCCCGCGCTGATGCTGATGGGATCGTGCTGGAAGGCGAGATGGAGAATGAGCCTCGCTCCGCCCCAGGCAACCAGCACACCGGCCAGTCCGCCGAGCATGGCCAGCAGAACGCATTCGACGAGCGCGCGCTGTACCAGGCGGCGGCGTGAAGCGCCCAGCGCAGTGCGGACGGCGGTCTGCTGACGCTGCGTGACTGAGCGCGCGAGCATGAGGTTGGCGAGATTCGCGCAAGCGATAAGCAAAACGAAACTGGCGATCCACATCAGCAGGTGCAGGTCGTCTTTGTACTGGTCCTGCATGCGCTGCACACCACCACCGCCCGAGGTCAGGCGGAGGTATTGCTTCGGAATCAGCGGGCGCTCGGAGGCAGGCAGGTTCGCCAACGGGCTTTCCAGAAATTCCTGGAGCTCGACCTGCATCCGCGCCTGAATGGCCGCAGGCTTTGCGCCGGGCGCGACGCGCCCGATGAGGTTCAGCCACTGCATATCGCCGCGCTCCATCAGGTCAGCGTCGATGGGCCTGATCGCGGGCACCAGGTTGATAGGCAGCCAGAAGGCGGGCGGCGTCGGGCTGAGGCGCTCGCTGTAGAAGCCGGGCGGCGCGATGCCGACGATGGTTACTGGCTGACCGTTGATGGTCAAGCTCGAGCCGATAACCGAGGGATCGCGGCCGAATTCCTGCTCCCACGTCTGGAAGCTGATCACCGCAACCGGCGCTTCGCCCTTCTCGTCGTCGGAGGCGCGCAGCAGGCGACCCGCATACGGGCGGAGGCCGAGGGTATCCAAGGAGTTTCCGGAGATGAATTCGCCGTACCAGGGTTGCGCGGGATGATCACTGCCCGTGCGGCGCACCGCCATCTCGTGATCCGACGATTCAAACGCGGCGAGGCTGGCGAAGCCGGGAGTGTGGTCTCGGAACTGCTCGTACTGTCGGTAAGAGAAGAGCGACCAGTCGTACACGGGATCCTGGTAATCGGGTAGACCTCCGTTCATGCAGCACTGTTCGTTGTCGCCGACACGCAGGAGGGTCGATGGATCCTGGACTGGCAGTGACCGGAGCAGCACGGCGTGCACCAGGGTAAAGATGGCCGTAGTGGCTCCGATGCCGAGCGCAAGGGTGAGGACGGCGGTGAGGGCGAAGCCGGGCGATCGGCGCAACTGCCGCAGTGCATCTCTAAGGTCAGCCAGCATATGGGTTAACACAGGGGGGTGTCTCCTCCAAGGTGGGGCGGTTGCCCGCAACAGTTCTTCTTCAATGGATGCACGCCGCGCGCCACAGTGATCCGGCGTTATCCGGCTGAAAACGAAGGGCTCAGAGGGTGACGCCAGACGGGCGGCCGTCCATTGGGAGACGGCGCCGTTCGAATCTGGACAGCAGGCTGGGTTTCTCCGCAGAGCTTCCTTCAGCGAGAAAAGTCAGCGGCCGAATCCTCGTCGGACGCCGATCCTGTTAGACATATTGCAGGTGAGAGGTGCACGTCAGTCGCTGCTTCTAGGTGAACTTCCTGCGAGCAAACACCTCGCTGGTTCTGCCCCGCGCAACAAGGTGAAAGGCTGTCTTCCCCAGGTCCTTCACCGTGGCATTTGCACTGACTCGGGTAGGCCATGTTACCAACGCCGAAGCGTTTCCATGGAGCGAGCCGACTGAGCTAAACCAACCGCTGGAAATCGCTTTTTACAATGGCACTTTGCACATCGCCGACAGGGCGAACGGAGTCATCCCTGAAGTGAACTCGACGACGGGCGATATCTCGACAGTTGTAGGAGATTGGTTGTGAAACCCAGGAGGTAAGTTCTCGGTTCAATCCACATTTGTCTTGCATCGCGACGATAAGCTCGCTCGGGAATTCTAAATAAATACTGAATAAATAGTGATGCCGCGTAAATCCGAAGTGCTCCCCCCCTCGTAGTGAATAACAGTTTCGATCAATCAAGGCGGACACGCCTGCCGCGGGTGTGGTCTGTCCAAACGCCTTGTCTTTCGCTTGCAGCATGGCCAGAGCTGCCGTGTCAGAGGCAGCTCATTCTAAGGAGACAACCGATGAAATGGTATCGAAATTCCTTTGCACTCATGGTGAGTGCTGGAATGATCGCGTCGACCGGCGCTTTCGCTTCCAGCCACCGTGAGGCGCCTATCACTGCTCTGGATCACAAAGCAGACATTACAGATGTGTATGCATTTGTGAGCTATGGCCCTAACCAGTCGCCTAACACCCCTGGTTCTAAAGTCACGATGATTCTCAATGTAGATCCGTTGTTGGAGCCGGCAAACGGTCCAAACTGGTTTCCTTTCGACCCCAACATCCTCTATGAAATCCACATCGACAACGACCACGACGCGAAGACCGATATAGCATTCCAGATTCGCTTCCAGACGCAATATCAAATCCCAACCATTCCCGTGGGGCTTGCGGGCATTGGAGACAATGGCGCGAATGCGCCTGGAACCTCCACTCTCGTTGTCCCTCCTCAGATCCGCGATTTCAATAACCCAGGCTTGAATTTGCGGCAGACTTACACCGTCACCATGGTCAAGTATCGGAAAGACCGCCACCATGACGAGGACAGCGATGACGACATCGTGGAAAGCGTCGAACTCAAGAACGCGGATGGTTCTCCATTTTTTGCCCTGCCAACCAACAATGGGCCGCGCACGATGAACTATGACGATCTGTTCAACGCTGCGACCTACCACCTGAACAATGGGATATCCGTTTTGGCGGGGACTGTAGACGATCCATTCTTTATCGATCTGGGAGCCACCTTCGATACGGTCAACTATCGTACGCTGGCCAGCGGTGTTCCGGGTGTGCTGACGGACGCGGAGGATGCGGCAAAGCAGAACTTCGCTTCGGACACCGTTTCCGGCTATGCCGTCAACACCATCGCGCTCGAAGTACCGATCGAGATGCTCACCAGTACCGGGAAAATTGAAGCGGCCAATTCGCCCGCCGCGACGATTGGGATCTGGGGTACGACCTCCAGGCCGCGCGTCACAGTCCGTCATTCTCCCAACCCTGCAACCAGCTTCGGTCCCTATCGCCAGGTGCAGAGAATGGGGAACCCGCTGATCAACGAACTGGTGATCGGCATCGGTTCCAAGGATCGCTGGAGCATGGACCAACCGAAGAATGATATGCAGTTTGCCAACTTCTTTTTGGACCCCCCTATTGTCCACATTGTTGCAGCGATCTATGGCGGAGCGTTGACCGTGCCCGCGGCTCCCCGCACCGATCTGTTGCCCCTGGTTACGTATGCGGCTCCGATCGCGGCGGCGGGAACCCCCGCCGGCCCTATCGCCGATCTGCTGCGGCTCAACACCGGGGTGCCGCCGACACCGTTGGCCTCGGCCAGCCGCCTCGGACTTATCGCAGGCGATGCAGCCGGCTACCCCAATGGACGGCGTCTTTTCGACGATGTCGTGGACATTACACTGCGCGTCGCAGTCGGCGGCGTTCTACAGACCAGCTTCAACAAATTCCCCAACAACCGGCTCGGAGACGGGGTCAACGTGAACGATGTGCCCTTCCGCACAGAGTTCCCATACCTGGCAGACTCACCGAGCGGTCGTAACCGCCGCCATATCGATCCAGGCGAACCGGGCGGAGGGCCCATCAACTAAGTCATCCACCACCGAGGCTGCGTAGGACGATTTCCGCGCAGCCTCACCCTACCTGCCCAAGGCCAAGGAGATGTCTATGAAAAAGATCTGTCTTACCGCAACCGCGTTTCTTTTGGCGCTCTTCGCGCACGGCCAGTCACCTTTTAGGGGACTGACGCCCGCCCAACAGCAGATTGCCTGGTCGCAGGCAGCCATTCAGACAAACCCTGATAAGGCCCAGCCGTACAACGACCTCGCACTCGGCTATATCCGACGCGCCCGCGAAACCGGAGACAACTCTTACCTGAATCAGGCGGAAGCCGCGCTCAAGGACTCGGCTAAGCGGGTTCCGGGAAACCTCGAAGGCGAAAAAGCGCACGCCATGATTCTTCTGGGGCACGATCAGTTCGTGGAGGCCCTGCAGTTCTCCAGGAAGCTGAATCAGAAAACGCCGGACGACATTCTTACCTACGGCTTCATCGCCGATGCAGCGACAGCGCTGGGCGACTATGCCGAGGCCGAACAGGCAACGCAATGGATGCTGGATCTGCGCGAAGGAAATATCCCGGGGCTCTTGCGCGCGGCCCGCCTGCGGGTCATCTACGGCGATACAGACGGCGCCCTGGATTTCTATTCTCAGGCCTACCAGCAGATTCCTCCCACGCAAACGGAAGACCAGGCGTGGACCCTCACGCAGATGGCGGAGATCCAGCTTTCAACCGGTCATCTTGATGAGGCTGACAGTCTTCTTCGCTCGGCCCTGCAAAAATTTCCCGGTTATTATCTGACACTTGAAGCGGCCGCTCGGGTCGAGACCGCGCGGCATCATTACTCGCAGGCTCTGGACCTGCTACGTCAGCGGGACGACGGCTCAGTCAGTCTGAGTAGTCTTTATTTCCTGGCACTCACCCTGGACCGCGCTGGCGACTCAACGGCCGCCAGCGCTTACAAGGGCTTTGAGCTCAAGGCTCTCAATGCGACGAACGAAGCGGTCAATGCAAACAGGCAGCTCGTTCTGTATTACCTGGGTCGCGGAAACAAACCGGCGGAAGCTCTGCGAATTGCAGAACAGGAAGTGAGCAGGCGGCATGATGTCTTTACACTGGACGCCCACGCCTGGGCGCTTTGCGCGAATAGTCGCTATGGCGATGCCAAAAAGCAGATCGACCCGGTCCTCGCTCTCGGCATTCGTGATGCCGCAATTTTCTACCACGCTGGGGCGATCGCCGAGAGACTTGACGACTACGCCGATGCCGTCCGCTATCTGAATCAGTCGCTCGAATTGAATCCTGAGTCAGAGGTTGCAGTGGAAGCCCATGACGCCCTCGCGAAGGCGATCGCTGCCTCCGCAATGGCTTCGAACAAGCGATAAGCGCAAGAGTGGAGACGAAAGTGACCAAGAAAATCGCAATCCTGTTGTTCGCTCTCGTCCTGGCGCCCGGTGCTTTGCCGGCACAGAACGAGACCACCGATGCACTGATCAAAAGCCTTGCAATCAAGGTGAAAATGTATCCCGGCGACTACAAGGCCTATGCCGGTCTGGGTGCGGCCTACTTGCAAAAGGGCCGGGAGACAGGTGACTCCGCCGATTACGAGTTAGCAAAGGCAGCTCTCAGTAGATCGCTTGACCTGATGTCGAATGATCCCGCCGCCGCATTTGCGATGACCCAGATGGCAGCCGCCTGCATGGCAGAGCACCAGTTCGACCAAGCGTACATCTGGGCGCAGAAGGCGCTTGCTGTGGGTTCGGGAGACCCTTCACCCTGGGCCATCGCGGGCGATGCGCTCGCGGATATGGGCGACTATCAGAATGCAGCCGATGCGTATTCCATGCTGAAAACGGTCTACGGTTCAGAGGATGAACAGCAGGCTATTTTGTACCAGCGTGACAGCCGCATGTCTTATCTCCGCCTGGTCGCGGGCGATGCGCAAGGAGCAATTCAGCTTATGCAGGGCGCGGTTCAGACTGCAACCGCAATGCACATGCCCGCGGAAAACATTGCCTGGAGCGATTACCAGCTTGGCGAGGAGTACTTCCAGACTGGCGACATCGCACACGCCGAGCAGGCCTATCTTGCTGCGCTGCGGCTGTACCCCGGCTACTATCGGGCGCTTGCCGGACTCGCCAAGGTGCGTAGCTCCGCGGGCAACTACCGCGCAGCGGCAGCGCTGTATGACAAAGCGATTGCTGCGGTCCCATATCCCGAATACGCCGCTGCATTGGGTGACGTGTATCGGGCGATAGGGGATTCGAACAAAGCCCAAAAGGAATTCGACCTGGTGGAGTTCATCGGTCACCTGAGCGGGATCAACAAACAGATCCACAATCGCGAACTTGCCTTGTTCTATGCGGACCACGGCATCAAGCTCGACCAGGCAGTCGTGCTCGCCCGGAGAGAGCTCGAAGTTCGTCATGACGTCTACACCTGGGACGTGCTCGCGTGGGCGCTCTTCACAAATGGCGAATCAAAGGAGGCGGCCGCAGCCATGTCCAACGCTCTTAGCCACGGGACCAAGGACGCGCAGCTGTTCTTTCATGCCGGAATGATCTATGCAGATCTTGACGATTCCCTACAGGCGCGGGCGTTCCTGCAGCAGGCACTGGCGATCAATCCGCACTTTCACCCGATCTACGCGGAAACCGCTCGTCAGACCCTCGCGAACCTGTCCACTAAGACCGGTTCGTCGCCAATCCAGGAGGCGGCAAATGCAAGGTGAGAGGATGCTGCCGAAGAACCGCGCAGTGGTCGCGACTCTGATTGCGCTAATCATAGCCATTTTCCCGGCTGCATCCTTCGCACATCCGATGGGAAACTTCAGTATCAACCACTATTCGGGGATTGCGATCCAGGGCGATTCCGTGGACGTTCTCTACCTGATAGACATGGCAGAGATTCCAACGTTCCAGGAGATGCAGGAGGCCGGACTGAGCGGCCATCCGGACGATCCAAAACTGCAAAGTTACTTGATCGCCAGGTCCGGTGCGTTTGCGTCCGGGCTAAATGTAGCTGTAGATGGGAAGAATGTCTCGCTTCAGCCGGTCTCGCGAAATGTCATCTTCACTCCCGGAGCCGGCGGCCTGCCGACGATGAAGTTCGGTTTTGTTTATCGCGGGAAAATCGCCTGCAAATCGGACGGATGCCGGCTGACCTTTCTGGATGCCAACTTTCCCGGCAGGGCAGGATGGAAAGAGGTCGTTGCCGAGGCTGACAGAGGCGCAGTCCTCATTAACAGCACCGTACCGGATCATGATCGCAGTGGCCAACTCACCAACTATCCGACCGATCTTGTGAATAGCCCACCGCAAACGCTGGATGCCTCGATCAGATTTGCTCCTGCGGTCCCTGCATCAACCTCGAGCACATCTGCAGCGATCGCGCGGGTTCCGTTGGCCCTTCACTCCCCGAAGAAAGCCGGCAGCGCTGCAGTTGCTGCCGCGCAAAGCAGAGTACCGGATACTGCCGCGCCGTCTGCGCGGCAGCCCGGCATCGACATCACGCCCAATCGTCAACAGACTCCGCGCAACGCGTTCACGCAACTCATCGCCTCGCAAAAAATAGGATTTGGTATCACACTCCTTGCGGCCTTCATCGCTGCTGGGCTTGGCGCGTTGCATGCATTGGAACCTGGACACGGCAAAACCATCGTCGCGGCTTACCTGGTGGGATCGAAGGGTACGGCGTGGCATGCCTTCCTGCTTGGATTGATTGTGACCGTCACCCACACGGCGGGCGTGTATCTTCTTGGAGCCGTCACCCTTTACGCGCAAAAATACATTCTTCCGGAAAAATTGTACCCATTCCTGGGTGTGTTGTCGGGCATTCTCATTGCAGGCATGGGCTTCTACTTATTCTTGCAGCGATATGCCGGCGGAGAACTCGGCCATTCTCACGGCCCAGGCGGGCACAGCCACGGATCCCTCTTCCGTCTGCCACTGAGAGGCTCCACTAATGTAACTGCGGCTATTACATATCCTCCGGCGCTGGTATCGAGAGGATCGATGCCCGCGCGCCAGCTGCTGGTACTCGGAATCACGGGCGGCGTCGTGCCTTGCCCCGCCGCGCTGGTTGTCCTGCTCAGTGCAGTGGCCCTTCATCGAGTCTTGTTTGGCCTCTTCCTGATCCTGTCTTTCAGCCTTGGCCTTGCCGTCGTGTTGATCGTCATGGGAATGGTCGCGGTATATGCAGGCCGCCTGATGTCGCGTGTTGCCACAGATGGACCTCTCATCCAGCGCTGGTTGCCCTTAGCCTCGGCACTCATGATCACGGTTCTCGGTGCCGTAATTACTGTTCGTGCCCTGATGGCCGCGGGCATAGTACAAATTCACGTTTGAGCAGCGTGTTCCGTCGTAAGGCAGAATAGTTCGGATCAGAAAGGATCTTTATGACTTCGTTTCTTGCCATTGCCTTGCTCGGTTTGTTCCTTGGCATGCGCCACGCCACTGATCCCGATCACGTGATAGCGGTCAGCACCATTGTCAGCAAGCAACGGGGAGTCGGCAGGGCCGGCTTGATCGGCGTGATCTGGGGGCTGGGTCATACGCTGACGATCTTCCTTGTGGGAGCCGCAATCATACTGTTCAAGGTTGCCATTCCGCCCCGGCTAGGGTTGACGATGGAGCTTTCTGTCGGACTGATGCTGATCCTTCTCGGTTTCCTTAACCTCACCGGCGTATTGCAGCGAATCATGGCCAGGATGCTCCCCGGCTCGGCCGCGCCTTCTGACGAAAATGCGGCGGTTGCTGCTTCGACCTCCGCGCCGATGGGGCTGTTCAGTATCTTTCGGCCACTGGTGGTCGGCATCGTGCATGGTCTCGCCGGCTCGGCTGCCGTCGCATTACTGGTAATGACAACTATCCAGGATCCCTGGTGGGAGATCGGATATCTCCTCGTGTTTGGGCTCGGTACCGTCATTGGCATGATGTTGATCACTGCCTTGATTGCATTACCGTTCGTCTACACGGCCGGGAAATTGTCATGGTGGAATCGCAACATGGCGGTTGCATCCGGCCTCCTGAGCCTGGGGTTCGGAGTATTTCTCTCTTATCGCATCGGTATCGTCGACGGGTTGTTTGGCGCGCACCCACATTGGATTCCTCAATAAAAAGGCGATTCGGATATCGGAACTCTCCCGTATCTCGAGCAGCGCGATTGTACGAACTGTAGCCGTTCTGACTCTGATTTTTTAGTCTGCATGTCCTCTACGGCGCAGAGCATCCGCCGGCTCGCCAACAGAAACTTGAATCCCTCTGAAACGTTGTCTGTCCGAATTTCACTAATGGATCGGAGCCATCAAGGTGGCTATCAACAATCAGAAGGGAAACACTCAATGTCCGAACTTGAAAAACAGATCGCAAATCGCGCCGCAGAGAACGCGGATCTGGATGGCGCTCAGGATCTCATCGATGCCCACATCGATGAGGTAACAGGGGGCGCCTTCAGCCTCCACATTCAATACACCGACCCCCCGGTTCCTCCCGGCCCGATCCGTCGCTACTAGTTGCCGAAGTCGCTGAATGATGCGTGTCTCTCCGGCTATGGACGGACCGCATCGTTCCGCGAGCGCTTCTCAATAGAGAGGTCCCATGCGAATCCACAACCTGAATATCGTCTTTAAGATTAGCGAGCGCTGCAATCTGAAATGCGACTATTGCTACTTTTTTTTCGGCGGCGATGAAAGCTGGAAGTTGCACCCGGCACTCGTTCCACGACAGGTAATCGAAGGCCTCGGCGCCTTCTCCGCTCGCGCAGCGCGAGATCAACAACTCGACGCAATCCAGCTTATCTTTCACGGCGGTGAGCCTTTGCTGATGAGTAAGCCGCGTTTTGCGGAAATGTGCGAAACCCTGCGCGGATACGAAAATGGCTTTCGATTCAATTTCGGGTTACAGACAAATGGAGTATTGGTGGATGACGAGTGGATCGACCTCTTTGAGCGGTATCAGGTCTCCGCCGGAGTCTCTCTGGATGGGCCGCGGGCCATCAACGACCTGCACCGCCTGGACCAGAAGAATCAGAGTTCCTACGATCGAACGACGTCTGGTTTACGCCGCATGCAAAAAGCCGCTGCTCACGGAAGAATTCCGACTCCAGGATTGCTTTCAGTCATCAACCCGTTTGCTGACGGCGCTGAAGTGTATCGTCATTTCGCCCACGACCTGGGCATAACGCGCATGAGCTTTTTGACTCCCGATTACACCTGGGACTCGGTCGTGGGGAAATCCGTGATTCGCGGCGTCGAGCGATTCTTACTCGCCGCACTGCGGGCTTGGCTGGCGGACAAGAATCCAAAGATTCGTGTTCGCGTGTTCTCAGAACTGCTCGCGGCGATGATTGACCCGCATGCGATGGAACTTGTTCAAACTTATCGAGACGACTATCGAAACATTATCTCGGTTTCCTCGAATGGTGATCTGGGGCCGGAGGACACGCTGCGGACTCTGGACCCGCGCTTTGCCTCGATGGGCTTGAACGTCGCAAAAAATGACTTGAAGGATCTCATTGAATCGGACGCATGGCGTGAGCAGGCGGATGCGGCCACCATAAGGCCCGACGGCTGCAACGACTGCGAATGGTGGAAAATCTGCAAGGCTGGCCGTCCGATCAATCGCTATTCCAAGGCTCGCGGTTTTTCGAACCACTCTCTCTACTGCTCCGGCTTGAAAGATATGTACGCAGAAATAGGGGCGTTCCTGGTTCGCAACGGAACGCCGCTCTCGGAGATAGCACTCCGTATTGCCAGTTGAGGAAATCGTTATGACAGACATGACTTCATACGCAGCGCTTTTTGCGAGTCCGGCCTCGGGCGACAACACCGGAGCCATCCGCACGCTCGCACTCGGACGTCTGAACAGCACACGCAAGCGAATTATGAGCAAGCTTGCAGAGTCTACCCAGGAGGAAGCGGGGCGGGCGTTGCTTGCATTCTTGCCGGGTGGGGCAAGCGCCTGGCGCCCGGAAACAGGTCTCGCCTTGTCAGCATATCGAAACCAGCAGCACGAACTCGCCGCGTTGCAATTGGCTGCTGCGTTGGCAGGCATGGGTGGTAGCGGTCAGATCCTCACACGAATTGAGACTCCACAGTGGCTCTATCTGGATGGTTGGCTCACTGCAGTGAACGGATACTGCACATTGAAGGCGGATGGTGTCTCAATCTCCATCCACTCGGACGTGGGTAACACGACGTATCACGCTACCGGTGAGAATCGTTGGACACCCGACGATGCGGCTCTGGGACCCTGGGCTGCGTTCGCAAGCGGCGGTCTATCGCCACGATACGTAACCGTGAGCGGGCTTCGCCACTCCGTCGAAGGGTTTCCCTGGATTTCGGGCCCTCCGCTACTCGCTACGGATTTCAGCACAGGCTATAGGTCGCCACTTCCGGGCGCCGCCGAAAGCCCGATTACGAGCATTCGGCGAGGCTGGCAAGTAATCGTCGACCACACTCCGGTCTATGGCTCGTGGGTCGCGAATACCGCGACCGGTTGCCTGCTGATTGATCCGAGCGGTACTCATTCGGCTCAATCCGGAAGCTCGTATGACCACCCGGGATTAATCGCCATTGAACCACCTGAGTGTCCCTTGTTTTGCGGCGAAATTCTGGTACACGAGTGTTCGCATCAGCAGCTGCTGATCTATAGCATGGTTGCGCCGCTGGTGACGCCGGGCAGTCAGGAGATGTACTACTCGCCGATCAAACGGGCCACTCGCTCGATAGACAGGGTCCTGACCGGGGCACATGCCGTGGGCAACATGATCGTTTACTATGCGACGCTCCGCCAGACAATGAATCTCGATCGGCGCTCCCAGGAGAGATTTGACCGGCATCGCGAGTGGTTTTCCCATGACTACCGGCCTGCTCTCGACCGAAGTCAAAGCCTGACAGAAGCTGGACGAGCGCTTTGGGGAAGTTTGTGCAAAACCGTCGATTGTGCAATGGAGCAGTGAGATGCAGACTGTTCCCCCCACACCGCAATTAGTCAATAGCAAGGTAAAGCGGCTGGACAACCATCGTATATTTCGCCCGGAAGCCGTCGAAGCCTACACGACGCGCAGGGCAGGCGACGTCTGGATTACCGGTACTCGACTGCAGGGCTGGATCACTGCTGGCTTGACGGTCCTGGCTGCCGCGGCAATTGGGTTGATACTCCTGGGAGGGCGATGACGCCATGGCCGCTGCACACATCGCACGCCCTCCACAGGTTCCCGTAATTCTCCAGGGTGAAATCAGCGAATGTGCGCTGGCGAGTCTTGCCATGATCGCCGCAGCCTGGGGTCTGAAGGCCGATCTCGCCGCTTTCCGGGCAAGAGTGGCGGCTACGCCCCGCGGTGTCAATTTACGCACCCTGATGAATCTTGCCGCAGGCATCGGACTTGCGGCCCGCCCTGTGCGAATTGGCCTCCAACGCGTCGGGGATTTGAAGCTGCCCGCCATTTTGCACTGGAACATGGATCACTTTGTTGTTTTGGAGCGGGTAAAGGGTGATGTCGCTACGATTGTTGACCCGGCGCGTGGCCGGCTGCGCGTGCCGCTTGAGTCGATGTCCCCGCATTTTACCGGCATCGCAATCGAGTTCACGCCAACTGACACCTTTCGTCCCGGCATAATGCGTCTTTCGCGAAGCTTCCGTCGCGCGTGGCTGGACGATTCCGGATTACGCTCTTCGGCCGTTTCCATGCTCTGGCTGACGCTGTTGCTCCAGGCCACCATCATTGCGATGCCGTTTGCTTATCGCAACGTGATCGATCGAGCAGGCGGACGGCTTGCGGATCCGCATTTGATGTGGATCGCCTGCGGCATCGCCTTGATGATGATTGTGCAAGCCGGCTCTTCCTGGAGCAGAGGAGTGGTGGTCACACGCCTGGGCAGCATCTTTGTCCATCGGGTCTCAACGCACATCGTGGCGCGCCTCTTTTCTCTTCCCGTCGCATTTTTCCAGCGACAGATGTTGGGGGACGTCCTGTCCCGCGTGCGATCGGTGGACGCCATCCGCCGCTTTGTTACGGACCAGGCCGCGCCACTGGTGATAGACCTTATCGTCGGTTCAGTGACAGCAGGCCTGATGATAGCTTTTAGCCCGCACTTGGCTTTTATCGTGATCATCGGTCTGGCAATTGAGTTGGTTGTCCGGCTGACAGGAATGCGCAGGCAGAGACAGCTATCGGAGGATCTGCTGGAAGCGGAAGGAAAGGAAATGTCGCGACTGCTTGAGTCGATGCGCGCCATTCAGGCCATCAAGCTCGCGGGCAGAGAGGCTCAGCGGTTCGCTGTGTGGGAAAACGAGCTTGTTCGAGTGCTGAATGCCAACACCCGCCTGAACCGTCAGCGCAATACGATCGGCACGATTACGTCGGCTGCCAGCGCGATGGAATGGGCGGCCGTCCTCGCCGTCGGAGTTCTGGGAGTCGGCGTCGCGCCGGTAACGACTGGCGTCCTGTTCGGGTTCTTGGCTTATCGCGGAGTATTCCGCGAACGGCTTTCCACAGTGATGGATAATATCTGGTCTCTGCAGTTGGTCGGCGTACACCTTCGTCGGCTCGACGATCTGATGTTGGCCGACGCCGAACCTCAGGGCGGCGGATTCTCACAGGTCGAAGGGCCAGGGCATCTCAGTCTCGAAAATATCAGCTTCCGCTATGCGCCCACGGAGCCGCTGGTACTCGACAATGTTTCCCTGGAGATTCCCGCCGGCGCCTGCGTGGCGATTGTCGGTCCGTCGGGCGGCGGCAAATCTACTCTGATCAAGCTCATCCTGGGCATCGAAACGCCGCAGCAAGGCAGAATCCTTTTGGATGGCGTGCCCATTGACGACGTCCATCGTCAGGTGTGGCGCGAACGCTTCGGTGTAGTGATGCAGGATGACTCTCTATTGGCCGGATCGATCAGCGAAAACATTGCCTTCTTCGATCCTCGAATTGACATGGACAAAGTTCGCGCGGCAGCCAGATCCGCCGCGATCCACGACGAAATTGAAGCCATGCCTATGGACTATGGGACGCTCGTGGGAGATATGGGAGTGCAGGTCTCTGGAGGACAACGCCAGCGAATCCTGATCGCCCGCGCGTTATACCGGGAGCCGAACATTATTCTTTTCGATGAAGGGACGGCTAATCTCGACGCCGAATCCGAACAGAAGATTTCCGAAGTGCTCGCAAACCTGGCGCCCACTCGGATCATCGTCGCTCATCGATCGCATTTACTTTCGGTCTCCGACATTGTCTATGAAGTACGCGATGGAAAGGTGTCGCGAATTCGCTGAGGGAAGGATGTCTGCTCCCCGAGGTTCAATTCAGTTCGTTCAAGTAGGCAAACGACGACACATCGCGACACCTGAGGCGTGAGGTTGGCCCCATTGTGGAAGTTGATTTCTGCTATTCCTTCGAATACCGGATCGCGACAACCGAAGAGCTGGCTATCAGCCCCCCGGAGATCATCTGGTCGAGATGTGGAATGAGCTTCTGGATCTGCTCTTCTGTATCGATCACGGTCACCATGACCGGGGCATTCCTCGAAAGCGACAGGGTATGACGGTGGTAAATCCGGGCACTCGCACCGAACCCTTCAATGCCCCGGAAAACAGTGGCGCCCCGCAGTCCGAGTTCCATGCACTTCCTGACGATTGCCTTGTAAAGCGATTCACCTTTCCATTCGTCTGCTTCAGTGAAATGGATGCGCAACATCCTGGCCTGAAATTGTTCTTTCATGCCTGCCCCTTGCCTTCGCCAGTCTCCACCGCCCGATGGGAGTATTTGATGATGTCAACCTCGGAGAGCACAACCAGACCCTCCTGAACCATCTCGTCGACGATCGACAGGAAACCTTGCAATTTTGCCTCGGTGTCGACCACCGAGATCATTATGGACCGGTCATGGGAGAGGTTGAGCGGTTTCTCCTTGTGCACTCTCCGATGTGCCCCATAACCGAGAATGCCTCCATAGACAGTCGCTCCTGCCAGATCATGAGCTCGCATGGCCCGCACGAGTGCTTCATGGAGAGGCTGATCCTGCCAGCGATCGCTCTCGCCGATGTAAATGCGCATGAGCTTTGCCTTGCCCTCAATCTTGATGTGCTCCTTGACATCCGCTCTCTTGCGCTTCGAAGCGTGGGCAGGTTTGGCAATCGTCGTTTCCTGAACCTCGATCATCCCGGAGCCGGCCATATCTTCGAGCTTCGTCATCAGTTCATCTACCTTTTCGCGGGTCTCGATGAACTCGATCTTCAACGGAAGATGATCCGATATTTCAACCATGCTTGCGGAGTGAATGCGATGGTCGGCGCCGAACCCCGCGATACCTTTCAGGACGGTCGCGCCCGAGACCCCTCGGAAGTACAGAAAGTCGAGGATCGTGGAATACGCTGCAGCTCCGTGATGCGTCGATCCTTCGCTCAGGTAGATCGAAACCTTTACGGCCTTACCGGGAGAGAGCATGTTTCTCCTTCCTGATGCAGTCCACATTGTGAAACCGGAAACTCTCGTAGCACAGCTGTCGGAACGATACTCGTGAAATGCTGGAATGGGTATCCTGACCCCTCGCCCACATCTTGTGACGCAGAATCCTGCTTGCTTTCATGACGCTATCCTCGCTATCAGAACGCCGCACCACACGCCGACCAGGCCAAGGAGAACACTCAGGACTACATACGAAGCAGCGATCAGAAATGCGCCTGTCTGCAGGTTGGCAAATGTTTCCCACTCGAAGGTGGAAAACGTACTGTAAGCTCCGACGAATCCGATAGGAATGAGAAATCTCCAGGCTGGGCTCAGCTCCGCGTGCTTTCCGAGAATCGTCAGAGCGAAGCCGACAATGATGCACGCCGTCAGGTTGATAACGAACGTCCCGTAAGGAAATCGGGTGCCCAGTCGGTTGGCAACCGCCGTGCCCACCCAGAAACGGGCCAGGGACCCCAAAGAACCTCCCAGCGCTATGAAGAAATATTTCTGCAAGTCAGTTCTCCTTGGTAGCTAATGCACGCTGTGCTTCTAGATCGGAAGCCTCGTCCGCTTTCCAATGGTTGAGCAGTTCGAGGTCTGCCTGCATCTGGTCCTGATTTGCAACGTTCGCCGAGACCCCCCGGGCCCGGTGCAACTGCACACGATATGCCTCGGCGTAGGAATTCATCAACAACTCCAGTTTCCGTACAACCTGCTCGCTCCATTGAGACAAGGCAATGCCATAAAGATTGATTCAAATCCGACAAAGACCGTGCTTCCCATAGTGACACCCTATGCCTCGTCCGTGGCGACGGGCCGCTGCGGCGAGGGCTCTGGATTTCTGCCCGCTGACCCATGCGCGAGAAGATGCCGGGGAAGGAAGAACGTGTTCGCGATCATAGTCGGAATCACGGCGCTGGCAATGACCGTGCCCACCAGGAACGAATACTGAGCCTGGGTGATGATCTGATGGTTCAGGCCGAACAACGCTGAGATGGTGCCAAACGTGAGGCCCGTCGACATCATGAGCGTGTAGTATGTTCCGGCCGAGCCGTCGTAACGATGCACTCGCACAGCAGGAAAGACAACCATGGCCTTAAACAGCATCTTCGCGACAAACAGAATCAGCAATGTGGCCGGGGCCGCGACCAGCGCCGGCACCGAGACGAATGACCCGGCGCGGATGAAATAGAACGGAGTCAGCAGCCCGAAGGTGAGGGTCCGCAATCGGCGAACGAGCGTATGATCCTTGCCCACCGACCCTGCCAGCACCATCCCGATCATGTAGGCCGGCAGCACCGCTTCGCTTCCTGACCACACGGCTAGTCCGCCCATTGCAAAAAGCAGAAAGAGAATGTACTTGGCTTCGAGTTCCGAAACGCGCCCGCCGTATTTCCGGAAGAACCACGGCGTAAGAAATGGCAGAACTGCGAAAACGCCTGCGGAGATCGCCACAAATATCACCGTCCGGATCGTGAACGGCGAGAAGATCAGCCCCAGCGCAATCACCGTTCCGAGATCATTCACGAAGCACGCGGCGAGAATGGACTTGCCATACTCCGTGACATTGAAGCCGAGTTCCAGCATCACCGCATAAACAACTGCGACAGAAGTCGTCGAAAGAGCGACACCGCACAACCAGCTCGCGCGGAGATCCCAGCCGACCAGGTAGTGGCCGACGAACGTACAGCCCAGAAACGGACCGAAGAATCCCGCAAGTCCGATAATGCCCGCTTCCCGCCACTTTGTCTTGAAAATGACCGGATCAAGTTCAGCGCCAGCGAGAAAAGTGAGTACAATGGCTCCGGTCCCCGCCAGAAAGGTGATCCACTGCGTACTACCGAGCAGGCCTCCGCGTGCAAGAAATGCGCCGATGATCAGTTGCGCCACCGTGCCCACTACTATTTCGGAAAGCGCCGTTGAGATTCTGAACCAGATCGCCAGCAACGTCGCAGCCAGAGCCAAACCTACCCAAAGCGCGGACAGCCCCCATGTGTTCGTCATAGACGCGACCCCCAAATTGTCATTCAGGGATCCACTGCGACATGACTCCGCAAACAGGATTCCCTGTCAGGAGTCATCATCTGTCCGGCCCAGGCTTGGCAGGACAGCGGTTAAGGGTGAACTCCTTCACCGCAACATTGCTACGTTTTTAAAACGGAAGGACCGCGGTTGTCAACGCTTCGGCGTGGCGTCGCCGATCTTCACTCTGGCCGATTCGGGCTTCGACGGGCCACGACTTTCATTTGGTCGGCGTCGAAGTCTGGCGGATCGAAAGACCACTGTTGTGCTTCTGACTGGCTAAGATTGGGTCCTCAAAATCAAAATGCAATCCGTCTGTCGGTACTTCACTTGCGGATCTGACCGAAAGATAGCCTCCGCTCATAACCTCACAGCATTATTCTGTGATTCATGGTGATTTGCCGAAGATGCTCTCTACCCCTGCAGCGGCAGCACCGCCACGGCTTTTTGCAAAGGTATGTTCTTAACCTTGTTGGCGTGTACCCGTGGCACTGCAAAGGCTGTCAAATCACCAGCTACAGGCGAGCGCGAACTACCGCTAAACTCGACCACGCGCGCGCTCAATTCGACGAAGATCAGAGGCTCAAGCGTATCGCGCAAAGGCATCCATCCCTGACACCGCGGACGCCGCGCATCATTGACGTGGGGCGGTTCGTCAAGGGTTCGGAGTAGCTCTCGTCGGAACCGCAGCTCCAGGAGTCAAACCTCCCAGTCTTCTGCCCTGTCTCACCTGTTGCAGTTTGGGGGATGGAAACTACCTCGGCTGGCGAGCGCGGACGCGCCCCAGGGGTTTAAAGTTCAAATGCAAAGAGTGTGCGGTTACCGGCTCAGGATCGAGCCTCGAAGCCTGTGACGGAATTCCTGACATCCGTTGAAGCAATGACCCGGGCGCAACTTCATGCTCAACGATGATTCTGCGAAGCCTTGGATCATCCGGTCTGGTGATGCCGGTACTGTCTGGCATGATTGCTTCTCCTTGCCACGACGCTATACCGCATTGGACCGGCAGCAACAACAAATTATTGAGGGACGCTACACTAAAGTAATGTGTGCGAAGAAATGGCCGACCCCTTTCAGAGTCAGCCGTTTCCTTAAGATCGCTGAAAAAGCCTAGTAGATGCGGAAGTTCACCTCGACGCTCAGGGGAACGGCCACTGGATGTCCCTGGTAGTACGCCGGTTTGAATTTGTACTGTTTGACGGCTTCGACAGCCTTCTCGTCCAGACCCATCCCAAGTGGCCGCACCACGTGGATATGCTGCGGATTGCCCTGCGCGTCGACGATCAGCGATACCAGGCAGATGCCCTGATACTTCGCCCGCCGCGCTTCATCGGAAAACTCGGGATCGACCGAGAAGATCAGCTGCGGAGCAGAGACGCCTCCGCCGGGGTGCATCAGGCCGCCGCCGTATCCGCCGCCTTCGCCCGGTCCGACTCCGCCGCCGTTGCCTGACCCGATGCCTCCGCCCCTGCCGCTGCCGAATCCCGAGCCCGAACCCGAACCCTGCGAGGCCAGAGCAACCTGGCTTGACTGCGGAACACCGACATTGGGCATGTTAGGAGCGTCAGGCAGCTTGATCTGCTGTGGCATGACAATCGTTGGGTCGACCGCCAGCTTGGGGTGATCGTTGCGGACGATCTGCGGCGGCACGATCTGCGTCTTGGCCATCTTGGGCAGGTGGCCCTTGGAGGGTTCGATCAGCGAATGCTCGCCGCCACCACCGCCGCCGCCCATGGACTGGTTCATCTTCATGGTCATGGGGATGAACGGCTTGACGTCGACTTGAGCCGTATTCATCTTTCTCTGGATCGCCCGCATGCGCCACTGCGAGTAGAAGAGGAGAATGAGGAGACCGATGACGAGAACGTGCGCAGTAATCGCGAGAGCGCTGGAGAGCGGACCACGCTTTACGGCTAATGGATCTGCGACCGCAACGGGCTTAGAACTTAGTTCCAGCGGTGGGAGCTTTTTGGGGAAGAAGATGTCCTGAACGCTGGCGCCCAGGGTCTTCCATACCGGCTCTTGTTTTGTTGGATCCTCGACGGCCACCGGCGCGGAGGTGAGTTCTAGCGGCGGAAGCTGTTTGGGAGAGAAGCGGTCACGAAGGCCGGCTACAAGGGATTTCCAGACTGACTCCTCTACTTCGAGGTCCTTGATTGCGACTGGCTTAGAACTTAACTGAAGCGGAGGCTGCTTCGAAGACGAAAAGGTGTCTCGCAAATTGGATATGAGCGAGGACCACATGGAACTGTCGGTCTCGAGCAGAAGTTTGGGCTCTTCTTCCGCTGGCCGCGTTTTCTCTGGTTCCACTTCGGGAGGTGTCAAAAGCTGGTTTCCCATATTGCTCTGCCGGAGACCCTGCTCACGGCTATCTCTCCATTATGGACGACTGCTGGCCCGCTTGTCTCGCATGGAACCGTACGCACCTCGTTATTTTTGACGGGATGCGCGCGAATCAACAGAGGTAACGCAAACCCACTCGGGATAATAGACGGTCCAGTGAGCGCTAAGTTACGTGGGCAGGGGAAGATTTCCATGCAGCGGCTACAATAAAACATTGCCTGTTTCATGAGAACGATGGGAGAAACGATGTCCGCACCACCTGACCCCAACACGCCGACTGCGCGCGTGGCGGAGCCACCTGATCACAAAGCCGATCACAAAACCGACCTAAAGCCGGACCAGAAACTGGAACTCAAAGCGACCCTTACCCTTCCCGAGACGAAGTTCCCGATGAAGGCGAACCTGCCCCAGAATGAGCCGGTCAGGCTGAAGCAGTGGAAGGACTCCGGACTATACGAGCAGATTCGGGCGGCGCGCAAGGGCGCCGAGAAGTACATCCTGCACTACGGGCCCCCGTATGCCAACGGACCGATTCACCTGGGACATGCGCTGCAGAAGTGCATCAAGGACTTCATTCTTAAGTCGAAGACCATGGCCGGCTACGACGCGCCGCTGGTGCCGGGCTGGGACTGCCACGGGCTGCCCATCGAAATCAAGGTCGACGAAAAACTCGGCCGCAAAAAGCTGGAGATGCCGGTGCTCTCCGTGCTGCGCGCCTGCCGCGAATACGCGCAGAAATTTATCGACCTGCAGCGCAGTCAGTTTGTGCGCATGGGCATCTTCGGGTACTGGGACAAGCCTTACCTCACGATGTCCAAGCCTTACGAGGCGCGGACCCTCGAAACCTTCTACGACTTCTTTGAGAAAGGCTTCGTATACAAGGGGCTGAAACCGGTCTACTGGTGCCTGCACGACCGCACCGCGCTGGCCGAAGCCGAAGTCGAATATGAGATGCACACCAGCCCGAGCGTCTATGTGCGCTACGCACTGACGAGCGATCCGGCGGCCATCGATCCCGCTCTGGCCGGAAAGCAAGTATCAACGATCATCTGGACGACGACTCCGTGGACGCTGCCCGCATCGCTGGCCGTGGCTTTTCATCCGGAGTTCGACTATATCGCGCTGCAACAGGGCAAGAGGGTCTACATCGTCGCCGACTCGGTTGCCGAATCGGTGCGCGTGGCCTGCAAGCTGGAAAACGCGCGGGAAATCGCGAAGTTCAGGGGCACAAAGATGGAGCGGGTGACCTTCCAGCATCCATTCCTCGATCGCAGCGTTTTGGGTGTGAATGCCGATTACGTGACCGCCGATCAGGGTACGGGCGCGGTACACACGGCTCCAGCACATGGCGCGGACGACTTCTACACCGGTACCCGCTACGGCCTCGACCAGACCTGCAATGTCGACAACGAAGGACGTATGCGCAACGGTCGCGCAGAGTGGGAAGGGTTTACCGTCTTCGAGGCAAACGAGCCGATCATCCGGGTGCTGAGCGATCTCGACGCCCTGATGGGACGCGACGATATCTACCACTCCTATCCGCATTGCTGGCGCTGCCACAATCCGGTGATCTTCCGCGCGACCGAGCAGTGGTTCATCGGCATGGAGACTCCGCTGAAGACTCCGGACGACGCGGAAACCACATTCCGCCAGCGTGCCCTCGACGAGATCAAGCGCGTGAAGTGGGACCCGGCATGGGGCGAGGACCGCATCTGGAACATGATCGCGACCCGGCCCGACTGGTGCATCTCGCGGCAGCGCATCTGGGGGGTGCCGATTGCTGTGTTTCTGTGCAACAAGTGTCATACGCCTCTGAACAATCCGGCGGTAAACCGGCGCGTGGTTGCTCTCTTTGAGCAGGAGGGCGCAGAGGCTTGGCACAAGCATTCCGTGGGAGAAATTCTGCCTGCCGGCACAACCTGCCATGCATGCGGATCTGCGCAGAACGACGGCTCGCTCGCGGCCTTTCGAAAGGAGATGGACATCCTCGACGTGTGGTTCGATTCGGGGAGCAGCTGGAATGCGGTGCTGGTGGGCAATCCGGAGCTGTCCTTCCCTGCCGATCTCTACATCGAGGGCGGCGACCAGCATCGCGGCTGGTTCCACTCTTCTTTACTGTGTTCGGTCGCGTTGAAGGACATCGCGCCATACAAGACCGTCGCGACCGTCGGGTGGACGCTCGATGAGCAGGGCCGCGCGTTTTCAAAGTCGCTGGGCAATGGCGTCGATCCCGTCGATATTGCTGACCGCCTTGGCGCAGAAGTGGTGCGCCTGTGGACGGCAAGCGTGGATTTCCGCGAAGATGTCGCTGCCAGCGAAAACCTGATGCAGCGTGCGGCCGAGAACTATCGCAAACTGCGCAATACCTTCAAGTACCTGCTCGGCAATCTTCATGGCTTCGATCCGGCGCGAGATGCGGTGACGGACGACCAGTTGCTGCCGCTCGATCGCTACATGCTGGCGCGCACCCGCGAGCTGACCGAGAAGGTGCTGGCGTGGTACGAGCAGTTCGAGTTTCACCGGGTCTATCACGCGATCAACGAGTTCACGATTGTCGATCTTTCGGCGTTGTATCTCGATGTGCTCAAAGATCGCATGTACACCTTCGCTCCGGTGAGCATGGAGCGCAGGTCCGCGCAGACGGTGATCTGGAAGATCACGGAGGCGCTGGTGCGTCTGGTGGCTCCGATTCTGAGCTTCACGGCGGAAGAGGTCTGGGGCTATCTGCCGCAGGTGGCAGGTCGCGAGGCCAGCGTGCACTTGGCGGAGTTCTGGAAGCCGGAGGAGATTCTCAGGGAGTTAGATCAGGAGCTGATGGCTGAATGGCGATATCTTCTGCTTGAGGTTCGCGACCCTGTGCTGAAGGAAATTGAAGGGAAGCGCAAAGAGAAACAAGTCGGGAAGGCGCTTGAAGCAAAAGTTTCACTCCAATTTGTTGGAACTTCTGAGAACCTTGCAGTGCTGCAAAAGTATCAGGGTGCCCCTCTCGAAGAGCTGTTCAACGTTTCACAAGTGGAATTGTCTACGCATCGTCTGGAACAAGATTCCGGGTATATCTCTGTTCGTCAGGCATCGGAGGAGGGGGTTGACCTTTACGTAGACGTTGACGTCGCCGACGGTCAGAAATGCGAGCGCTGTTGGAGATACTACGCCGACGATGGCCCGCTGCATGTTCGCCAGTACGGCGCGTGGCCTAACGTCTGTGGGCGCTGTGCCAAAGCCCTCGATCTGATGGGCTACAAGTCGCTCGCGGAATCCGCGGAGAAGCAGGCGCACGCATGAGCAGGATTCGCGACTGGCGAAGCTGGCTGTTCGGCTTGTCCGCGCTGGTGATTGTGCTCGATCGGCTCACCAAGGACTGGGTCAGTAAGCACATTGCAGAAGGCGATGCCATCACCGTCATCCCCGGTGTCTTCCGCATCAGCCATGTGCTCAATTCCGGAGCTGCCTTCAGCATGTTCACGGATTCGCCCCATCCCGAGCGGACGCGCTGGCTGCTCACCGGCTTTTCACTGCTTGCCGCTATGGTGGTGCTGATAGTGCTGCTGCGCATCGGCCGCAGGTTCTCACTCACGGCTCTTTCGATGGCGCTGGTGCTCGGCGGAGCCCTCGGCAATGTGTGGGACCGCATCCGCTATGCGACCGTGGTGGATTTCCTCGAGGTCCACATCGTCCACTACCATTGGCCCGACTTCAACATCGCCGACTCGGCCATCGTCATCGGCGGAATTCTGCTGCTGCTCGATTCGCTGCGGACAACGGCCCACACTACCAGCGCAGCAAAGACGGAAGCTTCGCAAGATACCTCTCGCGCGTGAGCCAGGTATGGAGATCGCAGATTTTCGGCGAATTGCCCTAAGCCTCGAAGGCGCGGAAGAGAGTTCGCACATGGGCTCACCGGATTTCCGCGTCGGCGGCAGAATCTTCGCCACCCTGGCCTCGCAGAGCGAGGGCTACGGCAACCTGATGATCACGCCGGAGCAGCAAGCCGCCTTCGTCGCCGATATGCCCGGTGTCTTTATACCTGTTAAGGGTGGGTGGGGCAGAATGGGCGCGACTCACATTCACCTGGCCCATGTGAGCGAAGATGTGCTTCGGGGAGCTCTCCACACGGCGTGGGAGTTACGCCGCAAGGCCAACGAAAAGACGAAGAGCAAAAAGAAATCTTCCCGGAAATAGTCTTGATCTCAACGATGAAAACGCGCTTTCTATCTGCGATCCTGCTTCTCTCCATCTCCCTGGTGCACAGCGCCTGGGCGCAAGCGGTCTCGCATTCTGAACAAAAGCAACTTGTCATCATCGACACCGACATCGGCGACGACATCGACGACGCGTTCGCCGTCAGCCTGGCGCTGCAGATCCCTGAGTTCAAGCTGCTCGGCATTACGACTGCCTTCGGAGATACGAAGCTGCGCGCGCAACTCGCAGTCCGGCTGCTGGCCGCTGTGGGGCGCGGCGACATTCCTGTCGTTGCCGGCGTCGAGACCCCACCGCGCACGAAGTTCACCCAGGCGCAATATGCGGAGGGCGGCGACGCAAAGCAGGTGCAGCAGGGCTCCGCGCCCGATTTCATCCTTGCCGAGATTCGCAAGCATCCGGGGCAGATCACGCTGATTGCCATTGGCCCGCAAACCAACCTGGGTGCAGCGATCGAGAAAGATCCCGCGACCTTTCGCAAGCTGAAGCGCATCGTGATGATGGGCGGGTCTGTCTACAAGGGATATGCCGGCGGCGCGCCCGATCCGGAGTGGAACATTCTTTGTGACATTCCCGCAGCGCAGAAGGTCTTTACGTCGGGCGTTCCGCTCTATGTCATGCCGCTCGACGCGACGATTCTCAAGCTCAACGACGAGAGGCGCAAAGCTTTGTTCGACTACACCTCGCCTCTGACAAGGCAGATCGAAGAGCTATACAAGGAATGGGGCCAGCCGACGCCGACGCTCTTCGATCCGATGGCGGTGGGTTACGCGGCAAGACCCGACCTTTGCCCGACGACTGCCCTCTACATCACCGTTGACGACAAGGGCTTTACGCGGCCCGGTCCCGGCACACCGAATGCCCAGGTATGCCTCAAGTCCGACCCGGCAACCTTCTTCCCTTTCCTCTCGCAGAGACTGATGTCTGTTGCTCCGACTGGCGCTCCGGCCAGATAGTGTCCTCGACCCTCTCGCGCGGTTTGCCGCACGCCTTTCAGCCCATATAATTAGATTGGGACTCTTTGTTTTCCTGCCGGATTTTCGACCGGTGGGGTGGCTCGCCGTTTTTGACTTTGAGGCAGACTTTTTGACGGACCAGATCATCATCCGCGGAGCGCGGACCCACAATCTCAAGAACATCGATGCCAATATCCCGCACGGCCAGCTGACGGTCGTCTCCGGCGTTTCAGGCTCGGGGAAATCCTCGCTTGCGTTCGACACCGTCTACGCGGAAGGCCAGCGGCGATACGTTGAGTCGCTCTCGGCCTACGCGCGGCAGTTTCTGGAGCGTATCGAAAAGCCGGATGTGGACCTCATCGACGGCCTCGCTCCCGCGATCGCGATCAAGCAGAAAAATTCAACGCGCAATCCTCGTTCAACCGTCGCAACGGCAACGGAAATCTACGACTATATGCGCCTGTTGTGGGCGCGCTGCGGAACCGTTCACTGCATTGTCTGCGAGGGCATCGTGAAGCGCGATACTGTCGACGAGATCGCCGCAGCAGTGCTGGCCTTGGGCGAAGGCACGCGCCTGCACGCGATATTTCCTGTGACTCCCAGCACGCGGCCCGTAATGGCAGCGCAGACAGAGGGCGAACCGGCAGCCAAACCCGCCGCACGCGCGAAAAAGGCTGCAAAGAAATCTACAAAAGCTGTCGCCGAACCTCTTCTGACAGACGAGCTCAAGGAGCGGCTGACCGATCTGCGCACGCGCGGCTTCAACCGGCTCTACCAGGGCGGAACGATCTACGAATTTTCGACGCCCGAATCACTGCTGGAGATCAACTTTGCCCTGCCGGTCTTTGTGCTGGTGGACCGTATCGCGGTTTCCCCTGAGAACCGGGCGCGCATCGTAGACGCTGCGGAGATCGGCTATCGCGAAGCCGGCGAAATCCTCTTTGAGATTGTCCCACGCGAAGCCGAAACACCGGAGCGCGAGAGACTGCGATTCTCCGCAGCCTTCGAGTGCAAGAATTGCCATCGCGTGTATCGCGACCCGGAGCCGCGGTTGTTTTCCTTCAACAATCCGTTTGGCGCGTGTCCGCGCTGCCAGGGCTTTGGCAATACGATCGACTTCGATCTCGACCTGATTATTCCCGACAAATCGAAGACGCTCGACGAAGGCGCGATTGATCCGTGGAACCGCCCGAAATATCGGTCCTACTTCACAGAGCTGAAGCGCGCAGCCAAGGAACATGGCATTCCGTTGGACGTGCCGTGGTTCGACTTGACGCCCGACCAGCAGTCGTTCGTGCTCGATGGCCATGGATCGTTTCTCGGCGTGCATGGATTCTTCCAGTATCTGGAGCGGAAGAAGTATAAGCTGCACGTGCGCGTGATGCTGTCGAAGTATCGCGGCTATGCGATGTGTCCCGACTGCAAAGGACAGCGGCTGCGGACAGAAGCGCGCGCGGTTCGCGTCGGAGACGGAAATTGCACCAGGAACATCTGCGATGCGGCGGCGTTGACGATTCGCGCAGCGAATGAGTTTTTCAGCGGCGTGCAGCTCACGCCCATGCAGCAGGAGATCGCCGGCAGCATCCTCCACGAGATTCAACAGCGGCTGCATTTTCTCGACGCGGTCGGGCTCGACTACCTCACGCTGGATCGCCTTGCGTCGACTCTCTCCGGCGGAGAATCACAGCGGATTCAGCTCGCGACTTCGCTCGGCTCGCAACTGGTAGGTGCGTTGTATGTGCTGGATGAGCCTTCGATCGGCCTGCATACACGCGACACTGCGAAGCTCATCCGGATTCTCGAGAACCTGCGCGATCTGGGAAACACAATCCTCGTCGTCGAGCACGATCCCGATGTGATTCGCTCGGCGAATTATCTGCTCGATCTTGGTCCTGGCGCAGGCGAGTTTGGGGGACGCGTGCTGGCGGCGGGCTCCGTGTCCGAGGTGGAGCGGAATCCCGATTCGATCACTGGAAAATACCTCTCCGGTCAG
>JABCZC010000046.1 GCA_013289875.1 Acidobacteriota bacterium
TTGTCTGCCATTGAAACTTGCAACACTACCGTTATGAGGTAGCCTAGGACTGTGAAACAGGACGCACCTGCCGAGGTCTTGTTGATCGAGGGTCACGAGGTCCGTGTCACCCATCCCGAGAAGCTGTACTTCACGAAACAAGCGAAGATTACCAAGCTGGATTTGGTCCGGTATTATTTGTCGGTCTCGTCGGGCGCTCTGGCCGGAATTCGCGACCGCCCGATCGTGCTGAAGCGCTTCGTGAATGGGGCCGATAGCGAGGCCTTCTACCAAAAGCGCGCGCCGACGGAACGGCCCTCATGGTTGCGCACAGTGACGCTCGTTTTCCCCTCCGGCCGCACGGCGGAAGAACTGGTAATCGACAACGCGGCGGGACTTGTCTGGATTGTGAACCTGGGCTGTATCGAGCTGCATCCCCATCCCGTGCGTTCGTCCGACCTCGATCATCCTGACGAGTTACGCATCGATCTCGATCCTGGCCCTGGTGTGGAATGGTCGAGCGTACGTCTCGTCGCGCTTGAGGTGAAAGCGGTGCTTGGTGAGTGTGGACTTCAGGGCTGGCCGAAGACCAGTGGCTCACGCGGAATGCATGTGAATGTTCGAATTGAACCTCGTTGGACATTCACTGAAGTTCGACGTGCCGCACTCGCGTTGTCGCGTGCGGTCGAACGCCGAGTGCCAGCCCTGGCCAGCTCGAAATGGTGGAAGGAAGAACGCCACGGCGTTTTCCTGGATTACAACCAGAATGCCAAGGACCGCACGACATCCTCAGCTTATTCCGTCCGCCCGCTGCCTGATGCACGCGTCTCAGCTCCGCTGCCGTGGGATGAGGTTGCTGATTGCGATCCCGCCGCGTTTACGGTATCCACAATCCCGCAACGCTTCCGTGAGATAGGCGATCCTCACGCGGGCATGGATGATGCGCCAGGTTCACTCGAGTTGCTACTCGAACTCGCGGCGCGAGATGAAGCTGAGGGACTCGGTGACGCCCCATGGCCGCCGCATTTCCGAAAGATGGAGGGCGAAGCGCCGCGAGTTTCGCCATCGCGGGCCAAGTCGACACCGAGCAAGACCGCAGCCGAGAAGTCTCCAAAACGAGTGCCTCGAACAATAATGCCGCTTGTGGTCATTGCAAATTCTCCAAGCGAAGAAGCAGCACTGGCAGGCCTTGAAAGATGGAAGAGCAAGCATGGTCAGATAGCCGCATTGCTGGCCGCAGACGATGTTCTGGTCGACAGGATGCGCGGTAGATCCTCGACCTGGACGCGGATCCGGGTGAATCTACGCCATGTTCCTGAAGAAATGCGGCCAGAGCAGGAAGATCCCGATCCCGATGATGATCCGACGCGCGAGTATAGAAAAAGATCTGGCCAGAAAAAAGGTTGAGTCCCTGACGGCCTAACGGCCGCCGGGAAAAATCGCCATCAATTCCTGTGGGGGAACGACCTCTAACTGCGCGTAAGTGCAATCACGCGGCTGCTTGTCGATACGCCATTTTCGAAACTGAGCCATATGACGAAAACGGTTACCCTGCATGTGCTCGTACGCGACCTCGACGACTAGTTCGGGGCGCAGCGGTTCCCATGACAGGTCCTTGCCCTGACTCCAGCGACTTTGGCCTCCCGGCATGCGATGTCCGTCACCCGCAGCATAATCATCAGCCCAGTGTTTCCAGGGATGACCAGACAGTGCATTGCTGCGATATGGCTCGAGATACTGAACGAGCGCCCTGCGGTCGTCGAGTTTGAAACTGGCGCATACGCCGACGTGCTGAAGCGAACCGGCATCGTCATAGAGACCAAGGAGGAGCGAGCCGACCGCCGAACCATGGTAGTTTTTGTGCCAACGAAAACCCGCCACGACGCAATCGCAATCGCGTTCGTGCTTGACCTTGAGCATCACTCGTTTATCGGGCTCATAGATGCCGGTGATGGGTTTTGCCATCACGCCGTCAAGCCCAGCTCCTTCGAACCGCTTGAACCAGTCAGAGGCGACTGCCCGGTCGCGGGTCGCCGGAGTAAGGTGCATGGAAGGAACCGGAGAAGCGAGCATAGATTCCAGCTTCTGGCGCCTGCGCTCAAAGGGTTCCGAGCGCAGATCGATATCTCCTTCGCAGAGAAGATCGAAGAAGACGGCCGACGCCGGGCTCTGTTGCGACAGCAGCTTTACCCGCGAGGCCGCAGGGTGAATGCGAAGCTGGAGAGCGTCGAAGTCAAGACCTTCCCGACCCACTATAACGATCTCGCCATCCAGGACGCACCGCTGCGGCAGTCCGACGCCAAAGGCTTCGAGCAGTTCGGGAAAGTAGCGGTTGAGCGACTTGCCGTCGCGGCTTTGGATGACGATCTCATCTTTGTCGCGAAAAACCAGGGTCCGGAATCCGTCCCATTTAGGTTCGAATATCCAGCTATCTCCAGCAGGAAGCTGCGCGACTCGTTTTGCGAGCATCGGCAAAAATGGCGTGGCTACGGGAAGATTCACAGGGTCAATGTTACGCTTGCGGGCCCTTGCGACGGCAAGACACTACGCGTGATCCGGTTCTGTTGCGAAGTTTGAGTGAGCAGGGATCGAGAGCGAGATGGAGCTGTAGGAGAGAAATCTAGGCAGCGATGCCGAACAGCTTCGCTACGAAGCGCGCTTGAGCGCTGACATCATCTTTGCTTACCCACCTCACTCGTCCCTTTCGGATCATGTTCACCGTCTCGATTCCTTCAAGTGTTCGCCACGCACTTTGAAACGAACCGTAGCCCTTGGCTAACCGCGTACGTTTTTTCGCCGACCGGCGGTCTTGCTCGACGATGTTGTTGAGGTGCTTGCATTGTCGCAGCCGCACTCGGCGCGGCAGTATGCCGTCGCGTTTCAGCGCTCTAATCGTAGCGGGGTAAGCAGGATTCTTATCGACATTGATGACTCGCGGTATTGGATTATTAGAGAGCGAAATGCCTTTCGAAAGAAGCGCTGCGCAGCAGCAGCATCGCGTTTGGCTGTGAGTCAGGAAATCGATGGTCTGGCCCGTGGAGTCCACGGCTCGATAAAGATACTTCTCCTAGCCTTTCACCTTTATATAGGTTTCATCCACGCGGTAACTCTTGTTGGTGGCCTTCGGATGCGGGCGACATCGCTTGTTTAACTCCGCTGCGTATGCTTGCACCCAGCGCCATATGCAGCTGGCATGCACGGCAAGTCCCCGTTCCGCCAACAATTCGGCCACATGCTCATAAGCCAGCGGGTATCGCAAATACCAACGCACCGCTGTTAGGATCACTTCACCTGAATACTGGCGTCCCTTGAACGGCCTGGCGGCGGTAATCGACATGCCTTACCGTACCAAATCCGCTCACTCAAACTTCGCAATGGAACCATCTGAAACGCCCCAGTGGTGAGCAACCACCGCAATCGACAGCAGCTGCAGTCAGACAGGTGTTAGTCGTAAGATGATGCGCATGAGAAAGGCGACAACATCGAACGCGAACCCGGTGAAGACCCCGCCGAGCGAAGCAGTAGAAGCCTACATCGCCGGTGTCCCTGAGCCCGTTCGGGCTGCTGTCCGCCAGCTTCGCGAAATCATTCAATCCGCCGTGCCCGCAGGGGCTTCAGAGGTGATCTCTTACGGCATTCCTGCCTTTTCCTTACCGAAGCCTTTCTTTGGGTATGCTGCTTTTAAGAGTCACCTCAGCGTGCTTCCCTTCAGCGGTTCACTTTTAGACACCTTCGCAGACGAACTTGTACCCTACTCTCGTACCAAGAGTAGTCTTCATCTGCCCTTCGACAGGCCATTGCCGGCGGATCTAATCCGAAGACTGGTGCGCGCTCGTGTTGGCGCCCTCTCTCTCAAACCGGCCGCCAAAATGTAGGTTGCTTCCTAGAAGCCGACATCTAGTTACTCATACCTCGTGTCAACCTTCTTGTTCTTGTGCTGATACATTGCATCCGTTCGTCATTTCTGCGGAGACATATCCGTTGTCGCCGATGGAATGACGGGGAGAATGATCTGGGATGGATGCTTCGCGTCCAGATAAATCGTGTTTTCCGCAACCTGCGAACGGCGGTTGTTGTTGAGCGGCTCTCCCGTATTTGGGTTGATATCGAACCGGGGAAAGTTGCTGCTTGAGATGTCGAGACGAATCCGGTGCCCCCGTTTGAACACAAGCGATGTCGGATACATCTCAACTGTGAATTCATAAGGTTGGCCGGGCGTCAACAGCTCGGCGTTACCGAAGCCGTTGCGATATCGTGCGCGCACAATGCTGTCGGCAATGTTGAGATCCACTCCTGCGGGAAAGTCGGCGTTGGGAGGGTACACGTCAACCAGTTTCGCCGTGAAATCGGTATCGAGAGCATTCGAAGACGCCCACAGCTTTACGATGAGCTGGCCCGTAACCTCGATGTCGTTTGGCAGCGGAGGCGTCTCAAATACCAGAACATCATTTCGAGCCGACAGAGGCTTCGTGTCCGGGCACAGCCAGAAGTCGAGCCGGCACCGCTGATCGGCCGCTCCCTGAAACATCAGCGCCCCTTGTGAGGAAACGTTCCCGCCGAGCGTCGGTACCGGGTTCCGAGGATCGAACTGATAGGTGATGGGCTTATCCTCGGTGGGTTTGTCTGGCGAGAGGAGTCCGTTCGCGCGCAGATAATAAGGGGTTGGCGCCGTCCGCGCCAGCGGCCATTCCTGCTCGTCTCGCCAATGGCCGCCCACGAAAATGCGTCCCTCGGGTGTCTTGTGAGCATCGCCTCCTCCCATCACGTAGATTCGCACCGGAGGTTCGCGATCCACCCCATTGTCAACGCCCTTCAACCAGTGATCGAACCATTTCAGTTGGAATGCCGCCAGATCAAGCGCTGCGTCATCGGTGAACTGCGCTTCGCCAGCATAGCTGAGGTTCTCACTGCTGTGGATCCATGGTCCTATGATCAGCCGCTGGAGGCTCTTCTTTTCCCTTCGCAGCTCGACGAAGTTCAGGTTGGCCACCTGAGTGCCCCATGAGTCGTACCAGCCGGTTGTGTGGTATTCCGGAACATCCTTGTATTCCGCCAGATGGTCGACGACACTGGCGCCCGCATCCTTCCAGAATGCGTCGTAATCGCCATGGCTCATTGCCTCAATCAGCCACGCTTCGTAATCCGGAGCAAACTTGAGTGGGGTTGTTCCGGGCCGCAACGGAAGACTGCGCACATATTCACGAACGTGAGTACCCATGTCCACGAGTGCTTGCGCGGCCTCAGGATTGGAAGCTGCACGCTTGGCGGCCGGGAGAGCGTCGGGAGTTCCGGTGGCATTGCCGAGCGTGAAGACCCAGTTGAAAAAGCGCAGCTCGAAGGCCCCATTGTGCCGGACACCATAGCGGCCGAAGTCTGACATCGCATTGCGGGGAATCATCGCCTTTATATAAGGAGCGTTGGCGATCGCCAGTGCATGTTGAGTCGCACCTGCATAGGACGATCCGATCGTTCCGATACCACCATCGCACCAAGGCTGAGACCCAATCCACTGCGCGGTATCAAAGCCATCGTTCGGATCGTCTACGAGCGGACTCCAGTGTCCCTCGGACCTATAGCGGCCACGCACATCCTGAAGCACAACGACGTATCCATATGGCACGAAGGCATTCGCAGCCTGTGCTGCGTCATCTTTGTTGTACGGCGTGCGCATTAGGATCACGGGAAACTTGCTGTCGACGACCTGACCGTTTTGCGTAGGGCGGTAGATGTCGGTCGCGAGCTTCACTCCGTCCCGCATGGCTATCATCACGTTCTTGGTCTCAGCGATCCCGTAGCTGGCATCGGCAGCGTGGAGCGGCACGCTAACAGCGATCAGTACCAGCAGGCATGCGAAAGTGAAAAAGAGGGTGACGAACCTGTATCTAAGGCTCTGCATCAAATAAGTCTTCCTGGCGATGGTTTCAGCGCTCAATGGAAATGAATCGCCATCGCAGAGTCTGCAATATTAATGGACTGGGGGAGAAATTCAAACCCCAATGATTGTGGCTGGTCGCGGCCAATTGCTGGTAACACGACTCATGCTTGCCCAGCGGACCACTCGGGGCATCGGACTGGACTCCTGCCGAGGCCAGATGCTACGCTCAGCCGATCCCTGCCCTGGCCCTCATGAATAGACGCGCGCTTCTCACCGCCTGTGGCGTGGGCTTTGCGTTTTCCGCCAACTATACCAACCATGCACCAATGTTCGCCGTTCTGCGCGAACACTTCGCACTGAGTCAGGGAGAGGTGGGACTAATCACAACCGCCATCTTTCTTACTCACGCGCTGATGCAAGTGCCCGGTGGCCGCCTTGCGGACCGTTTCGGCTCACTCCGCGTGCTGGTCCTTGCGCTAGCCTGGGTTGCGCTGGCGAATATGGCTCTCGGCCTTTCTGCCAGCTACGGTCAACTGATCTTCTTCAAGGCCATCGCCGGACTTGGAACGGGAACTTGCTTTGCCGCCGGCGCGCGATACACCGTGGCGAGTTTTCGTGGACCCGCGCTGCATCTCGCCCAGGGCGTCTATGGAGGCTCCATACTGCTGGGGGCAGGATTCGTGATCTTCGCCGTCCCGCAGATGCTGGATGTCCTGGGCTGGCGCGGCGCATTCATGGGCTGTGCTGTGATTGCGCTGGCGCTTTGCCTGTATTGCCTGTGGGCCGCTCCCCGGCCTGAGTCTAGTGCAGCTCCGCCGGTTCGTTTCGCTCAGATGCTTGGACATTCCGGGCTTTGGCTTTTGGGTGTCGTACAGATGGCCACTTTTGGTCTCATGATCGTTGTGGCTACCTGGATTACAACACTGCTCCGGCTCACGCTCGGCATGCCGCTGAAGACCGCCGGCCTTCTTGGTTCGCTGGTCCTGCTCCTCGGTATAATTACGCGCCCTCTTGGCGGCTGGCTGGCGCATCGGATGGGCATGCGCGCGCTCGCGGGCATGTCTCTGGTGCTAAACGCTGCCGCCTGCACAGCGCTTGCCGCGACTCACTCATTCTCGCTCACATTTGCCGCCATCGCTGGCCTTGCACTGGGTTGTGGCTTGCCTTACGCCGTATGCTTCAACCGCGCCGCTGCGCTTTTTCCTGGTAGAGCTGGTGTGGCCATGGGCTTCGTGAATATGATCGGGATCGTCATGATCCTGGCCGGAGCGCCGGCCATTGGCTGGCTCGCAGACGCGACGGGATCTTTCCGATCCAGCTTTCTCGCCCTGAGCGTCTTCAGCTTGCTTACTGCTTTATCGGTACCATTCCTGCCAGAGGAGCCCCAACAATCCAGCATGAACCTGAATCACCTCTTCGATCGCTCCTTCCGAGGCCGTTCTCATCAGATTGCGCTTGAGTTTCAGGGACAAACCTTCAGCTTCGCTCAGATTGATGACCGCGCCGATCGCATGGCGGCCCTGCTCACCGCACGCGGCCTGGTTCGGGGTGACCGCCTCTGTGTGTATCTTTCAAACTGCCTTGAATTCATCGATCTCTATCTCGCCTGCGTCCGTCTCGGGGTCATCTTTGTACCAATCAACATCCTCTACCGTGAACGCGAGATTCAGCACATCCTCACCGACTCTGAGCCAAGGGCTGTTGTCGCGCGGGAACCAGTGCCCGGCAGCACACCTTTGTGGCGCGTCGAAGAACTGATTCTTCCCGAATCGGCCCAGCCCGTCTGTGTCAGTCTCGATGGCGACTCACCCGCCGCGCTCGTTTACACCTCGGGCACCACGGGCACGTCAAAGGGCGCCATCCTCACACACAATAACTTTGCTGCAAATGCGCTCAGTCTTACAGCCTGCTGGGAAATCAACGCGGAAGACCGTCTCCTTCTCGCCTTGCCGCTCTTTCATGTGCATGCGCTAGGAAATGGCCTCCACTGCTGGCTCGCGAGTGGCTGCCGAATGCGGCTGCTGGAGCGATTCGAACATCAGAAGGCTGCCACCGAGTTCCTCGACTTTCGCCCAACGCTTTTCTTCGGCGTTCCCACCATTTATGTCCGGCTGCTCGACCTCCCTGTCGAACAGGCACGCGAGATCAGATCCTTCATGCGGCTTTTTGTCTCCGGTTCAGCGCCACTACCCACGCAGGTGCTCGAAGAGTTTCGCGAGCGCCTCGGCCACACCATCCTCGAGCGCTACGGCATGACGGAGACATTGATGAACATCTCGAACCCCTACCACGGTGAGCGCAGACCCGGCACTGTCGGCTTGCCGCTGCCTGGCGTCTCTGTGCGCCTTGTCGAAGGTGAAGTTCAGTTGCGCGGTTCGAACGTCTTCGCGGGCTACTGGCGCCGCCCGCAAGCCACCGCAGAAGCGTTCGACGATGGCTGGTTCCGTACCGGTGATATGGGACAAGTCTCCGATGACGGCTATTACACACTGCTTGGCCGCAAAAGTGATCTGATCATCTCCGGCGGCTTCAACATTTATCCGCGCGAGATCGAGGACTTCCTCCTTGAGCAGGCAGAAATAGCAGAAGCCGCGGTAGCCGGGCAGCCGGATGCCATCCGCGGTGAGGTGCCCGTAGCCTACATCGTCGCGCGCAAGCCATTCGATCCGGCAGACCTCGAAGCGCGTTGCCGGCAAGTCTTTGCTTCGTTCAAAGTCCCTCGCGCCTTCATCGGCGTCGAAAGCTTACCCCGCACCGCCCTGGGCAAGGTGCAGAAACGTCTGCTGCCTCCATGGAAGCCATAAGCCGTCGTTCGCCCCATGGGAGAACACGTTCAGTGTCATTAATCGCGAGAAACTCTGAAAAAGCGGACTTCTGCGTGGCCAACCAGTCCCCATAGTCAATGTCAGAGGTGTTGCGGAAGGGGCGCCTGAACGTTGGCCGCAATCGCCCCTTTTGAAACACTCGAGTTTCCCAAGAAACCAGGTCTTTCGTTCCAAGAGGTTCGGGCCCTGCATCGGCTCCGGCTTGCTCGGATTCACCGACAAAATCTTGCCTCTGGCCACTGCTCTCCTGCTCCAGTGTGTCTCCTAGTCCACCGGCACAAATACAAGCCAAGCGCTCCCCAGGCAGGTGTCTCTTTCAACAGGTTCCTAGATTTCATTGAGAGGATGAGACATTCCTGTGCTAGGTTCTTGTCATGTTCGATGATGTGCCATGCTGCGCCGAGCGATTCGCAGCCTATGGTGCGGGCATCCGGCGGGCACTTCCCCTCGTTGGTCTTGTTCTTTTGGTGTTTCCATTTGCTATAGCGTTTTCAGCGCTTCTCCCAACGGCCAATGGTCAGTCTGTTGAACAGCACCGGGGCGAGCCATTGCCCGAACGTGCGCCAGCGCCTATAAAGCTTGATCTGGTCCAAGCCGATGCCAACATCCAAGGGGGCGCCGCCGCTGAGGTCCCCGCGGCTCTGGCTCGACTGGCAGCCATCCAGGAAGTCTATGGAGACCGCGCACCGGAGGCATACTCTCATCTCGCAAGTGTGCTGGACAAGAAATCTCCCGAGCGTCTTCATGCCCTCGAAAGAGGCTTCAGCCTGGCACTTCGCGATGGCAATTTAGATCAGGCGGCCGGCTTTGCGGCGTTGCTCGATACAGAGGGGCATCCTGAGTACCGTGAATTGCTGGGAGAAGAGCGCTCTGCTCATGACGATGCCCTCATACCCGGAGGACTCGATGCTTTTGCAGTCATTGCGAATGTGAAACAAGGCACCCCTTCAGAACGATTCTTTGCGAATTATGCGCGCCAAGTTGTGCCAATGTCTGCACCAACAACTGTATCGGTGACCACTACACGGCCACAATTCAGTCGTACTTCACCGCCATCACGGAACTCGAAGCGCTCGGCAACCGCGATGGCAACCTTGTGACGGTCCTCCTCTCCCTGAACGGCAATGACGAACGCAATCGCACGCAGAGTGTCCTTAAGCTGCTCGGATTGCAGCTGCACACTGAAAACGGGCAGATCAGGCTGGATCGTGGCGAGAGGCAAAGTCAGAGCAGGAAGCAGGACATCCTAGACGCACTCAAAATCGACGACCTTGGACTTGAAGAGGCGCTGCGGGCCGGGAAATCCTTTACCTTCCTGATCCACGATGAATATGCTGAGATCTACCCAAGCGCCAAAATGTGGAAGGATTCGTTCCCGAAACAGCAGCAGAGCCAGTTTGCTTTGACACTGTTGCGTTATCCCTGGATGGCGCGGCTCTATGTCGGCATGAGTACGCTTGATCGGCGCACCTTGCAGGCATTGATCGGGAACAGCGGCTTGTACTGGTTCACGGGTCGTCCCGCGGACCTGCTTTCGCTTTATGGAGCTTCGTTCGCCGTAGAAGGCGAACGTGCTTCCGTTCCCGGTGGACGCGCCGCCGGGCCCGTATGGTCGCAGCTCGCAGGTGCCAGTACGGATCATCCACGCGAGTTCTATCAGGCGCTTCTCGATCAGAAGAGTCCCAGCCTGCTCGCCTACTACTATGCACTATCGAATATCGATCAGCGACATCAGGCGTTCTTTACTGCAAATCTTGAGCGTACCAAACGCTTCTATACGCTGTTCGCCACGCTGCCGGAATCGCAGACTTTAACCGGCGGTGCGGTGGCCGATACATCATTTAGTAAGCTGCTCAGGTCGGTGCCCATTGACGACGAAGGCCACATTGCCTTTCCCGGGTCTGCTGAGATATGGGCGCTCGCCAAAGGCAACTCCTTCGATGAAGAGCACGTTGCCCGGATAAGCGAGAAGACTTCACGCACCGCACCGCCCGAGGTCGAAGATGAGATTTTGTTGCGCTTGCTGGCGACGCGCTATAAGTCACACTCCGTCACCAGCAGCGAACTCGACGTCTTCCTGACGGTTGCTGGCGTCGATGCCCATCGGACCAAATTGCTGGACGAGGAATCGGCCCTGCTGCTTGCACAGCATTATGGCGAGTTTTCGCCCGCTTATCCATATTTCACTGACCTCTCGGCGATCGATGCATCAGGCTTTCGCAGCTTCTTCGGGCTGGCCGACGGAATTGCCCGGCAACCTCTGCTCGAGCGGCAACTCGAGATGGGACAGCTTAACTCGCTCATCGAATGGGTTGTTCTCGCTAGGCGACAGGGCGCAATCGACGATACCGAGGCAGCCAATTTGTTCGCACGGGTCTGCGATCGTCTCGCGGGTGCTAACGATGAAGCCGCTCGTACCCTGGCGTCGATCGATCTTGCCCAGGCGATCCTGAAAGATTGCGGCCATGGCGCAGTCAACGGGTGGGACCACACCTTGCGGGCGTGCCTGCTTGGAGCGTCCGCGGGCAAAGGGGATCAACGCGGAAAAGATTATGAGATCGTTCTGGATGAGCAAAAGGCGCCGAGTATCGACGTTGTGCGTTCCATTGTTTGGACGGCTGAAGCAGCTCTGACTCCGGTGGGCGCTCCTCATCCGGCCGTCATTGCACAGGACAAAACAGCACTTCCGGCTGTGCTGCTGCCCGGTGAAGTTAAGGTGATCGGCAAAGAGAAAGATGCGGTCCTTCTTTATGATCCCGCGCCCGTCCAAAAGCTGATCGACGAATGGAATCAGAACGCCGGGAGTTCGTCGTACAGCGCAGCCACCGCCCGGAAACTTGCCGGCGAAATTCTGAAGGCGATCGAACCGCAGGTGACCCTCGCGCTGGCCGCTCCGGTCTACGCTTACTTCTTTCGGAGCTCCGATCGTGTGGTGTCAGGAGATCCCCTCCTCTTGCGGAAACACCGCTACTTCAATTTTGTGGTTCCCGGGGAGGAGCATAGCCTCGTGCGCGAATCGGAGTTCATCGCCACCAGCGAGGGCCTCGGGAGCTGGATGGAAGGTGGCTTTTCGCAGTTTGGACTAGCATCCGGATTCGCGGCGGCAGCAGGTTGGAAGCAGGGAGGATCGGGCGGGTCCGCCGTTGTTGCGGCAGAGATCGCTGCGATTCGCAGCGCCACATGGAACCAGCTGCTCGACGCCGACCTGCAGTTTGCGACGCTTCGTATCCTGGCGGCTCGGGAATGGATCGTGGCCTCGGCGCAGGATTCGGAGCGCTTTACTTCGCTTAGCCAGGAAACCTATGGTCTGCTCTCGCTCTCCCGTCGAGCCGATCTGTTGAATGGAATCGAAGAACGAGATTGGAGGGAGGTTTGGGCGTCGATCACGTTACCGGATCTGTTTCGATTGGGCGGGAGCTATCTCCGTCGCTATCCGAACGAGCCATCACCCTCACAGGTAACTGCCCAGCTACGGGTAACTGCTGCCGCCGATCATGGTGCTGGTCTCGATATCCTTGGCAGGATTCCGAATCATGTTCTGGGCTGCAGCCACACTCATCTCGTATCCGACGCGCCCTATGAAGAGTATGAACGACTGATAGTGCCCACCTACATGGCGGAACGCACCGCTGAGTTCAAGCTCTTTCTGGCCTATCGCGCGTATAACCTCGGCGTGCAGCCGGCGGACCTGCCAGAGGCTGCGGAGCCGCTTGCCGCAAAGGCGTTCAGTGCTTCGCGGATGGCCGATTATCACGACTGGCGTTCGCTCCTGAGCGCCTATGCGTCGATTAGCAGCGACGACCTGAAGAATGCTCTCGAACAATGATGAACGCTCTTGCATGGATCGTCCTTTCGGCCGCAGCCTTTTCGGCACCGATCCCTGCTTCTGCACAGCAACCAGCGGCCACGCTCCGTGTAACGGCGCGTCTGGTTGAAGTGCCTGTCACCGTCCTGGATAGTCGAGGCCACTATGTCGATGGGCTCGAACGCGGAGACTTTCAGATTATCGAGAACGGTCAGCCGCAGAAGATCAAGTACTTCGAAGACAACGCTGGAATTATTTCCTGCGCCATCCTCTTAGACACCACGGGAAGTATGGAAAAGGCACTCCCGCGCCTCAAGAACTCCGTAATCCGATTCATTGACGAACTCGGGGCGGACGATTCTGTCGCTATCTACTCCTTTTCTGAAGCTCTGGTTCAGCAGCAGAAACTTACCAAGGATAAGGCAGCCGCAAAGCGATCCGTCTTGCGCCTCCGTGCAGGGGGAAATACAGCGCTGTTTGATGCTCTCACTGATGTAACCGGAGAAATCGCCCGGGAATCCGGCAAGAAGGTCGTTGTGGTCTTTACCGATGGTGATGATAACGCCAGCGTGCTGACCGCTCAGGCGGCTGTCAGGCGGGCAACGAAGGATGGGGTTCCGCTCTTCTCGATCGCCGAAGGAGAAGCAACGGAGTCTGTCCGGCTAAAAAAGATATTGACAGATATAAGCAGCAATACCGGTGGGGAGATGTATGAGATCAGGAGCATAAAAGATATCGAGGAGATATTTTCAAAAATCTCGACCGCCTTGCAGCACATCTACCTCATCACTTATCAACCACCGTTGGAGCCCGATGACGGCAAGTGGCGACGAATCGAAGTCCTCATAGGTGATGCAAATAAATATCGTATCCGGGCAAAGGAGGGTTACTTCCCGAAATAGCGGCATCAGAGCCGTGCAAGGAACAACCCTCGACACGCTATCTCTCGTGTGGTCTGTTGTAACTGGTCAGCGGCTTCCGGGGTAGTGATTTTAAGAGTTCGACAAGATCCGCTTTATCTCGATCGCCAAGTCCGAGGCTGAAACAGCTCGTAGTGCTCAACGACGTCCGGGAGCGTCGAAAAATGACCTGCCCCCTGGATCCGTACAGAAGTTACTATGATTTTCGGATTCGGGAGAGATGAACATGGGCAGGAGCAGGCATACGGAGGCGCAGATCATCGCTGAGCCGCCCAGTGCTCCAAATATCCGGCCCCCGGCCTCAGCCCTCGTACCTCAGGCCAGCAAATGCGTCGTAAGATCCACGATGCAGAAATCTGCCAGGCACACCGCGCCCGGATTAACTGCATTGCCCGCGCTGTTGCAAGGGGTAATGAAAAACTGGCACACCAGCGTCGGATGTGTGCTCGCGTCCCCGGGCGTCAGCGTAACGGTCAAGAAGCCGTACGGCTGATTGTTCTGGTTGGTCCCATCGGCATAAAACTCGATCGTCACCGTGGCATTCGCCGGCGCGCTCAGGCCCTTCGGCGGAGTCCCCTGACTGAACAGGTCGAACGGAGCCGCCGGAAAACTTTTGCCCGTCCCGCCCGCGCACAGCGTGGCCATCAGCTCCAGTTGCGTATGCCCGCCGCACCCCACCACAAAACACGGTACCTGCTGGACAGGCTTGCCGTGGCTGTCGTTATAGCTCAACGTCATCCGCTGATACAGGTGCGCATGCGCTGAAAAGATCGCGTCCGGTATCTGGCCGCTCTTTGCGAAAGCCTCCTGCAGCACCATGCCGATCGGAACCGCGTTGGGGTAAGCATTATCGTTGCCGAACGTGGGATTGCCCCGCTGCTGGAAATCGAGCGTGCCGTTATACGGCGGATAGTGCAGCGCCAGCAGGATTGCCCGCGACGTCCCGCTCGCATTCTGCGTTTTGCAATAGCTCAGCTGTTCCACCAGCCACTGGTACTGCGGCCCGTCCTTCGGATCTTTATATTGCGTCGGGTTGTCCAGCACGCCGCCATTGGACACATTCGTGTACAGGCCAATAATCCACGCCAGCGGCGTGTCCAGCCGCCAGTACGGATAGGGCAGCGTCGACTCCGTCCGCGCCGTATCAGCCTTGTTGTCCGGCGAAACCGTCCCCGCCGTCCCGCACATGTTCTGCTCGAAGTGCGCGATTTCCGAATCCGCAGTCGACCCCGTGTTCCCGTCGTGATTGCCGGCGATGGCAAAAATTGGCACCGGCCCGTTGCCGTCGGCATAAGCCAGGTATTGCTGGTAGAACTGGGTGTTCCACAGGCCGCCCGTCACATCCGATCCGCTCGTCGCATACACAAGGTCGCCCAGGTGGTAGAGGAACGACGGAGCCACCGCCGGGTTCACCGGCTTCCCGATTTGTGACGCCATGCCGCCCGCCACCGCGACTCCCGGTCCGGTGATGCCCGGATCGCCCGAGCACCCCGTCATGTGAAAGGTCATCGCGCCTTCGCCCGACGGAGTGAAAACAAAATTTGTCGTGGTTGGAACCGGATTGGGAAGCGCCGTCCAGACGCCGCCTTCGATGCATGCTCCGTTGGGATTGCTCTTGGATAGGATCGTACCTGTTGTGCCCATTCGTTCTCCGTTCACCGGGGCAAATATACCACCTCCAGCCGTCTGAACGACCGGTAATGCCGGTGCCGCGTGAGCTCAAGCGGCGCAGCAATCTGGCGGGCCATCGCTCCGATAGTCCTACGCACCGAACATCCCCAACTGCCGGTCGTCATCATCCTTCACCGGCTCCGACAACGAAGGATCGTTGTTCCTGACGTTGTTCACCCGCCGATCCACGCGCCACGTCTTCATCTTCTCGGCGTCGAACGGACGCAGAAGATCGACCGGTGGCCGCTCTGCGCTGCCCGGCTCCAGCCATCGCTGATAGTCCTTGCGTTCGACGATCAGCGGCATGCGGTCATGGCCCGTCTTCTCCGCGAGCAGTTCGTTCGGCTCAACGGTAATGATGGCAAACGTGTCCATCTCCGTCTTGCGATCCGGTGACCGCCAGTGCCGCCACACCCCACCGAGAGCGAACGGCTGATCGTCCTTCATCGCGAACACCCATGGAAGTTTGGTCTTCGCGTCCAGCCGTTTCCACTCGATGAAGCTGTCCGCCGGAATGAGGCAGCGTCTCTTGAGGAACGACTCCTGCCACAAGCCGCTCTCCATCAGCTTTTCGCTCTGGGCGTTGATCGTAGTGAGCTTGTAGTTCTTCGCATCGGCCACGAACGGCGGCAGAAACTTCCAGAACATCATGCGCAGCGTGCGCGTTCCGAACTCTTCATCCCAGATAACGACCGGCTGCATCGTCTGCGGAGCCACATTGTAATCGGGCGCGAGTTCAAGCGCGAGGCCGTCAACGTTGCCGAGATGAAAGGCTTCGGTGATCTTCTGCTTGTCCGATCGGCGTTGGTAGCGGCCACACACTCCAGCAGTTTAGCGTGCTGCTCTTCTGGCAGATTGCAACAATTCACCCTACCCCGGTACCGCACGCTGATGACATCTATCACCTGCGATTTGTGACAACCTTCACTGCCCGTTGCGTGCACCCGGAACGATACTGACTCTCATGAGAACGCTCCATGCGTTTGGCTCATGCGAATGAGAGGGCAGCATATGAAATATCGTGCGTTTCACCCGGTTTTGCATACTCGCCGCGTCGCCGCTTTGTTTGCGTCCGGCCTTGCACTGATTCTTGCGCTGGCTATTTCCATGAATGCAGGCGCGCAGACTCCAACGGCAACAGCTTCCGTCGCGAAGGTAGAACCGGGCTTTTCGGTAATCGGCGTCTCGGTGCGAACCGAAAGTCGGAAGGAAGCAGGCGGCACTGGCCAGATACCCAATCTGTGGACGCGTGCCATGCAAGACGGTACCCTGGACAGCATTCCCAATCGTGCAGATAGCAATATTCTCGCGGTTTACACGGACTTTGCCAGCGACCAGAATGGCGAATTCACCTACGTTCTGGGCGCGCGTGTGACTTCGATCGACAAGGTTCCGGCTGGCTTTGTGGCCGTAACCATTCCGGCGGGCAAGTATGCGGTGGTCCAGACCGACAAGGGAGCGCTGCCGGACGTGTTGCCCAAGGTGTGGCAGCGCATCCATGCAATGCCGGCCAGCGAACTTGGCGGAGAGCGGGCCTTCAAAGTCGATTATGAGGTTTTTCCGGCGGGGTTCGACTGGCAGAATGCCCAGATCGATGTGCATCTCGGATTAAAGTAACGAGTTGTCACTTCATCCGCGCCGGCACCTTCCGGAAGACGCGATTGAATATCTCGTGCGCTAGGTCCACTGACTCGTTGATGGCGTGACTCGTCGGAATCACCCGGACGTTAACCTGCTTCTCTCTGGCTAGCCGTTGTTTCGAGGCTCTCGGTGAATTCGAGAACGATTCATGGCCCGTCCTTTTTCTCGTTCTTCCTCGGTCGAACAGCAAACAAAAGAGCGATACCACAGATGAGGGCCAGTCCCGCAAGAATCGCGGGCACTGGACTGGTCGATTGCTGGTCCGCGGTCACATCAACCAGAAGTCGAATGGGGGATACAAGGTATACAAGCGAAAATATCCCCAGGGCGATCAAAATAATCCCGACAATGGATGCCGTCCTCATAAGACCTCGTATCGAATCGCTTGGGAGTGGACCCTCGTTATAGACAGAGTGTAGATCAGCGCACGATTCGGTCGCGGTATGTTGGCGTCAGGGTCGAACACGGCTGCCTTTCAACTTCGTCACCTCGTAAGAAACCCGGCCCTGGAATATCTCATTGGGCAGATAGCGCCGGTGCTCTCCGCATAGCGGACACTTCGCCGCAATCCACGACGAGGGCAGCGTCTCCACCGGAGCCCGGATATTCTCCCCGCATCCCTTGCACCGGATCACAAACGCGCGGTACGTCGAAGGCCCTTGAAACATGAAAACAGCATAGGCGAAATAAAAGCGAAAGTCATTCTGGAAATCCAGCCACTGCACCGCAGAGCCGCGTAGCGGCTAGTCCTTTGGTGGTATTGGCGCAGTGCCAGACCGCTATTAAGGTGAACGAGTTGCTCCTGATTGTTGGAGCAAAAAAAATGGCAGATTCGCTGGGGGAGCGGGTCTGTCATTTTTCATTTGTGTGCTTGGCCGGGAATTTCCGCAATCCCGCTATAATGGAAATAGAGACAAGAAAGGCCTGGCTGCCATCGCAGCCGGGCCTTTTCTCTTCTCCGGGATCGCTCGCTGCAACCCATTTAGGATCAATGAGTGTCAGGCAGCTGTAATCATATCAATCGGTTACAGTATAGTCTTGAATCGCTGCCCTGAAATCGGTGCAGCATGCTTCAGTAACCCTTTTAGACTCAGGCAGACTACCGTAAGTCGTTCATTCATTGGTAGGTAGTGCTGACGTATGCGTTAAATATCGCTATATCAAACGGTTACAGAAAAAGGACGAAACAAGGGGTGGGGGGTGGGCCCCCCCCCCGCCTCGACGGCTTACTTAGACGGCGTGAAGAGCTCCAGCCGCACGTGCCAGGTCACCGACTGGCCCGGTTTGAGAGTGACCATCCCCGTATCCACCCCGTGCCACTCCTTGCCAAACGGATCCCCAAAATTGAACTGCTCCTCGATCGCCGCGAATTGCCTGGTCGGCGGAGCGTAGACCTGCACGGTCTTGATCTCCGGCGAAATCCCTTCGACCCGAACGCCGTAGTTTGCCGCCGGATCGGTGAGGTTTACATCGACCGCCCCGTCCGTCCTCTTGAGCTTGGACCAGTTGTCGTCGAGGAAGATGTCGTCGAGCGCCTTGCCGTCCGGAGCGGTGAAGTCATACTTCGTGCCCTTGACCGGCACCAGCTTCCCCGTCGGGAAGACGTCGTCGTAGTTGTTCACCTCCGCCGTCTGCTCCCCGGGCACATGCAGCCTGGCCTGCTTCCGGTCTCCGCTCGGGATGTTGAAGTAGGGGTGCCACCCGATCGCCATCGGCTCCTCCTCCGTCCCGACATTTTTGGCCGTGATCGTTGCGTCCACGGCGCCGCCGGTGAGGGCGATGCTGAAGTTCAGGTCGGTGTTCGACAGCCAGTGCCCTCCGAAGTTGCCCGCGTGGATAGTGCCGGTGAGCGTCTGGCCATCTGCCGTCGTTTCCGTCTTCACATCGTCCGTCTTCGAGGCGAGGATGAGACCATGCATCGCGTGTGGCTCGGCGCCGGGATTCTTGCCCTTCCAGTTGGCAGGCAGGGTGATCGTCTTGCCCTTCCACTCCGTCGTGATGGTCTTGCCGTCGTCCGAGAGCTTGCCGCGAATGCGGTTGGGATAAGGCACGAGGAACGCTCCGCCGAAGCTGAAGCTGGCGTTGCCATTGAGGTCGTCAGGACCGCCATTGAGCTTGGCCGCCGCATCGGTAAGAGACGGTGACGCGAACACCTCAACCTCGCCCTTGCCGGGAATGTTGGCGGTGATCTGGAAGACATTCATACCCCGCCCGGGAAACACGGTGGCGGTGAGGAACTCCGGCTTCTGGCCGTTGCCGGTCGCCTTGCGCTCCAGCTTCACAATGTCCTGGCCGCCAATCTGCTGCGGCGCTGCAGCGGTTGCGGGTTGCGACGGAGTTGTGGATTCCGATGGGGGCGGCGCTTGTTTGCAGCCGGCTACTACAAAAAGCGTTGCCACGGCGAAAATAAGAGCATGTTGCTGAGAAACGGACATTTAAGGTGAACCTCGAGTTTTGTGTGGTTTCCGAGCGAACGATTCCAGTACAGGCAGCCTGTCTCCGAGCCGGAAACAAAAGCGAGCCTATTTTACGCTGAATTGCAACTACTGCGCCTACAGCCGACTGGATAGAATCACATGGATGCCAAATAGAAAAAGTCGTGCTGAATTGGCGCTTGCATCCCTGAACGAGCGCATCATCGCCTGTGATCGATGCCCGCGACTGCGGACGTATGACACGCTGGTCGCCGCCACAAGACGTCGCGCCTACACCCATTGCGAGTATTGGGGACTACCGGTTCCTTCGTTCGGCGATCCAGACGCCGCTGTCCTGATCGTAGGCCTCGCGCCTGGGGCGCACGGTTCGAACCGCACCGGCAGGCCCTTTACCGGCGACGGATCGGGAAACTTCCTGTATCCGGTACTTTATCAAACGGGCTTCGCGTCTCAACCCAATGCGGTTTCGCGTGACGACGGCATGAAACTCAAAGGCATGCTGATCACCTCGGTGGTAAGGTGCGCGCCGCCTGGTAACAAGCCCTTGCCAGACGAGATCGCGAACTGCGCGCCTTATCTTGACGAGGAAGCAGCAGCACTTACGAACCTGCGAGTCGTAGTCTGCTTGGGGAAGATCGGCTTCGATGGATTTGTGCAACATCTGATGCGCACGGGACAAATTGCGCGTCGCGGCGAAATGCACTTCGCCCATGGCGCTGAATATCCTTTGCCAGGGGGGCGATTCCTGCTCGCCAGCTACCATCCCTCGCTGCAGAACACGAACACCGGCAAGCTCACGGGACCGATGTTCCTGAGGATCTTTCACCGCGCGCGAGAGCTCGCGGCTTGAAGTAATGCAGGATTCCAGATGCGCCTGGCATCCGAAATCGCAGAGAGCCGCATCCTTTTAAAGGAGCTTAAGGGAGCTTGTGAATTTCTCCCCGGAGGAAAGCGTGATGACGATTCTCTTGATTATTTTGATCCTGTTGCTTGTGGGTGCTTTTCCTGCATGGCCTTACAGCCGAAGTTGGGGATACTACCCTAGCGGGGGCTTGGGTTTGATTGTGGTGATCCTGGTCATTCTCCTGCTGATGCACGTGGTTTGAGCACGGACTGTGAGACTGGTTGGGATTATGGAGCGGGAGACGGGGATCGAACCCGCAACCAACGGCTTGGGAAGCCGCTACTCTACCATTGAGCTACTCCCGCGTGGAGCTTCAATGCAAGAGTAAACTCCACCAGCGCCGCAGAGCAAGCGTGGGTAGGGCGGAAGGAGTCCTGCGGAACGCTGCAGCTTAACGCGCCAATAGTTGTGAGATGCGTGCGCGATAGCCTCGGCTCATCGGAACCTTCTGGCCATCATGCATCAGCACAAACGACTCACCTTCCTGCGAGTCGGTTCTGATCTCCTTCACATGCTGCAGATTGACGATGGCCGAGCGATGAACCCGGATGAAACAATTCGGATCGAGCCGGGTCTCAAAGTGAGCCATGGTTTCACGTAACAGATGATTCTCCCGGTCCGCGCAAATGCGGACGTAGTTTTCCTCAGCTCCAATCCACCGGATATCCGTCATGGGAAGAAACAGGATTCTCCCCTTGGATTTGAAAACCAGCCGGGTGGCATAAGTGGATCCTTCAGGATCAGACTTCTTGTCTGCCCCATTCTCATGAGAAACAGAGAGTTGATCCCGGGCTCTTTGAAAAGCCTCCTTCAATCTCTCTCGCGTAAACGGCTTTAGTAAGTAGTCGATGGCATTAATTTCGAAGGCGCGGATCGCATACTTATCGTGGGCTGTTGTGAAAATGATCTTTGGAAGACGCACCTGCTCATTCGACGACAGCGTCGACACAATATCGAATCCATCCATCTCCGGCATCTGCACATCCAGAAGGATCAGGTCGGGATTTGTGAATTGCACGAGATCAATGGTCTCCAGGGCATTCGCGCCCTCCCCCACAATCTCCACGTTCGTGTCGTCTTGAAGCAGCTGCCGAAGTTTCTGCCTCGCCAATACCTCATCATCCGCGATGACCGTTTTGATTTTCATGGGAAAAGTCCTGCGTGTTGGCGGTTAGACGCGGCGAGTAGCCAAGGGGCAGCAACAAAATTGCCTGAACCTCGCCGTCAGCAAATTCCTTCAGGGTAAATCGATGATCGTTGCCATAGTGCAATTCCAGGCGAGCCTTGACGTTCGCAATTCCAACCCCACGTCCATCGTGTTTCAGCGAGGTCATCTCTGTCAGTCCGCGGCCCGAGTTCCTGACGCATATCCGTAGTTGTCCACCGTGGTTCTGCGCTTCAATTCCCAGGAAAGCTTCGCCCCGTGTCACGGCCACGCCATGCACATACGCGTTCTCCATAAGCGGCTGCAGGATCATCGTCGGCACCAGTGCATCCAGGACCTCCGGTTCGATAGCCACATAACTGTGAACCTTTCCCGTGAATCGCATCTGTTGGATAGATAAATACATCTGAATAAATTCAATTTCGTCGGTCAGAGGAATGAGCTTTGCGTCGCCTCTGTCCAGAGTCATACGCAGCATGCTGCACATTTGTTCCAGCATGCGGTCGGCAGCTTCCACGTCGGAGTGCATCAGGCTGGAGATGCTGTTCATGGTGTTGAAAAGAAAGTGTGGATTCAATTGCATGCGCAGCGCTCGCAGTTGCGCATTGGTCAATTCGGATTCCAGCCGCATTGATGCGGTTTCCTTCTCGCGGAGTTTCTGATAGTACCCGATACCCCGGAACAAGAGGAAGACAACCCAGAAGGTAAGGAGGTTGCTGACCAATTCGGAATCGACAAAATAGACCAGCCGATGCAGGAAAGTCATGGAGCGACTTCCAATGCGAAGGTCCCATGTGACTGCGACCCAGATGACCTCTTCGAGAACGCTGACGAGGATACTCAGCGGGACTACGCGTGTGAGGATCTGCTTGAGCGTGGCACGTTGAATCCAGTCACCCAGCTTCCACCAGATGATCCAGCAGATAATGCCCCAGAGCAGAAAATGAATTGCCCAAAGCAGGTAGACCTTGCCAAATTGAAGGTCGTAATTCCAGGTACGCTTTTCCACCCATTCCTGGAGCGCAAAAAGAACGGCTAACACTAACCATCCCGAAAGGAATACGACGGGATGCATGAATGCAGGGCGTTGGGGTTTAAGTTTCGTATCTACGGTGCTCAGCGAACATTTGCTCCCTTTGGCGAATTAATCTGCGCTAGCTCCGTAGCATACACCTCATCGACAGGAAAGAAGGCAGATTCAGAGCCGCCACCAAGAACAAACACGTCTTTGTGGGGATTAGCAGCCATCCATTGCGCCGCCGAAGTCTGAGCCTGCTTCTGCTGCTCAATCGAAAGAGCCGACTTTGCAGCTGTTAAGTCCGCGCGAAGAGGTGCCTTGGCTTCGTCTCCGCCCTGGATTTCCGCGATCGTGAACCAGATGTATGCAGTGGAGATATCCTTTGGCACTTCTTTTCCATCACGATAAAGAATCCCAAGGACAGCCGAGGACCGCCAGTTACCCGCCGTTGCAGCTGCCTTCAGCAGAGCAGTTGCTTCTCCCGAAGTCTGCGGTAATTCAGGATGATTCACCAACAGCAGCCCAAGGGAGTGCTGGGCGCGCACGTACCCGGCATCGGCGGATTGCCGCAGGTAGGTGACCGCGCGATTTAAGTCACGCTTATGACCCTCCGAGCCGGTATAGAGTGTGCCCATCCCATATTCTGCTTCGGGGTTATGATGTTTCGCCGCTCTGTCGAACCAATGCTCCGCCATCGCAGGATTCCGTTCCACGCCCACTCCAAGAACGTAGACAAGTCCAAGGTAGGCTTCACCGCGCGGGTCACCGCGCTCTGCAAGCTCATTTAGAAGCTCCAGACCCAGTCGCAGATCTTTGGGAACGCCGGCGCCTTTCATGTACAGCACCGCAAGATTGAGCCTACCGATGCTCGAACCCGAAGCAGAAGCCCTCTGGAACCACTTGGCGGCCTGCTGTGCGTCTGTATTCACGCCAATTCCGGCAAGATAGAAATATCCCATTTGAACCTCGGCACCGGTATCACCCTGGTTTGCAGCCTTCTGGTACCAGTAGGCTGCCTTTGATAAGTCGCGAGGAACACCTCGTCCCGCCAAATAGTCGCAGGCAAGTCTAAGTTCCTCGCGCAGGTGACCTGCGGCCGCCTTCGTCTGAATGTCCTCACGCGGAATATCCGCACTGGCATCACCAGCGACGAATAAACTCCCAGGCCCTGAAGACATCTGACAAAGTATCCCTGGATGAACCAGCGAAGAGAAGAGTCCTGCCAGGAGAAGAGCGCTTCGCGCTCGCAATTTTCGGGTCATCGCAACCTCCTTCACGCGCTGTCATAGACAGTCATCATGAGGTATCGTCACCCACTGAAATCTTGAACGGGCCAGGGTTCACCACACTCCGGACTGCCGTCATTGAGTGATGTCCACTCCTTGTCACAGGAATTAAGTGCCTCATCACAAAGCCAAAAAATGTTTATTACTGGTTATTGCAGAACTTGCGTGCCGACGAGAGCAATGTTTAGCCATGTTTCTAGGCCTACTTCCTATCTATCCCCAAAAAAAGTGGCCTTGTCACAACAACTAAGGGATTTGTCCCGATCTCCTAAAACTTGTATTGGATTTCCCTCGATAATTCGTGAATCTGGAGACTATTCTCGCTCCACTAAACCTGGGTGCATTCAAAGCCAAGATGCATTCCGTCACCCATTTCTAGATCTATGCATTTGGTCCGACATCTACGACCATCTGTCACATAAATGGCGAGAATTCCCGTTCGGGTTACTCGCTTGCATAGTTCGTCTCTAGGGTGGGGCCAGTGACAGCTCATCAATCGCAAACGGAAACCGGCCACACAGATCCGAAGGCTTACCCCAGAGGATCACCTCTGAGAGCGCAACGACGAGGCCAGTGATTGCGCCCCCGGTTTTCGATTGGGTCACACCCCACCCCAGATTTTGAGAGCACTACATGGAGGCAGCAAATGGGATCGATTCGAGCAGCATGGAATGCTGTTCTGCTACTTGCGGTTTTAGCCTGCGTTGTATCGGCAAGTCGGAATGCCCTGGCACAAGGCATCACAACGGGATCAATCACCGGCTCGATTGCTGACCAGCAAGGTGCCGTTGTACCCCAGGCCGCAGTCACCGCTGTTCAGAGCGGAACCAATGCGACTTTCAAGTCAACGAGTGGGGCCGATGGCCTGTTCGCCTTCCACGATTTGCCCATCGGCGATTACACGCTGGCAGTAACGAGCGGGAGCTTTAGCCCACTCAATATCAGGAACATTCGCGTCACCGCCGGCGTCACAACGGAGTTGGGAGTCGAAAAGCTGACTATAGGCTCGACATCGGCAACGGTCACGGTGGAGTCATCGGCGCCAATCCTGGAGGTGAGCCAGGCACAGGTAACCACTTCATTCGACTCGGTTGCGATTCAGAGTCTGCCGCTGAATACGAATTTCGACAACCTCGCGCTCCTCGCCCCTGGTGTCGTGCAGACCCATGACGCACAATTCAGCAATTCAAATGGCGTCGGTATCTCGGCCAATGGCCAGCGCGGCCGCTCTAATAATTTTGAGATCGATGGACAGGATAACAACGACAACAACGTAGGTGGCCCGTCGGTCTTCTTCGGCAGCGCGGACGCGATATCCGAAATTCAGATCATCACCGATAACTTCGGCGCACAGTATGGCCGCAACATGGGCTCGGTAGTCAATTATGTAACCAAGTCCGGTACGAATGCCTTCCATGGCACTGGCTTCGAATACTACGCGGGCTCCTGGCTAAGTTCCCTTCAAAACCAGCAGAAGAGTCCGCTGTTCGGCTTCTGCGCCCCGGGCGAAAATCCCAGCGACGGTTGCATGCCTGTAACAGTTCCCCGAACTGTCGACAACAAGTGGGGCGGCACGATTGGCGGTCCAATCATCAAAGACAAGCTCTGGTTCTTTGGGAGCACCTATTGGGACCACACGCGGGACGGCGGCGCTGTTTCAACCTCACAAGGCGCAATTACGCCAACGCCAACCGGCTTGACCCAGTTGCAGGCAGCGTTTCCCAATAACCCAGCCGTCGCTTCGCTGGTAAACCAGGGTCCATACGGGATCAAGACAGGCAATCCAACACCGGTAGCGGGTTCAACAGTCACGCAAATGGTGACGGTGGATGGGGTCAATTTCGTTCCGATAGAATTTGCCGGGGTAGCGAGAACCGTTCCTGCCCTGTTCAATGATGAAGAGAACCTGGGACGCCTGGACTGGCAGCCATCGACGAAAGACCACTTCTTCGTCCGCTATTATTACCAAAACGATTTGACTACCGGCGACCTGGCCAATAGTCCAACTGCCATCGCATCTGGCGGATACATTGAAATACCCGCGAGAACTCATTCGATTGGCGCCGACTGGACGCACACATTTTCACCTGCCTGGATCGATCAGCTGCGATACAGCTATCAGGAGGCGGTGAGCAGCTTCGATGGAGGCGGCGTCCCCGATTGCACGGGGAACAATTTCACTGCATGCCCGAGTTCGGTTACTTTTCAGGATGGCACCGATTTCGGTTATGGCTACTCCAGTGCTCTGCCGTCGCAAAAATTTATCAAGATAACCCAGGTCCAGGACAACGCCAATTGGACTCACGGCCGTCACAGCATGGCGTTCGGCGGCGCCTTCGAATATCAGAATTCTCCCGGCACCTTTCTGCCGAATTACAACGGCACTTTAACCTTCCAGGACTTCAATTCCATCCTTCAGGGGAATGGTTCTCTTGCTTTAACCGATGGCAACCCGGTGATTCCCTTCACGGAAAATGATGTCGCTCTCTACTTTCAGGATGACTGGAAGATCCGTCCGGACTTCACGCTCAACCTGGGCCTGCGCTGGGAGTTTTTCGGACAGGCGGTCAATATACTGCACAACGAAACCGTGGCGCGTGAAACCGGGGCAAATCCTTTATGGGATACGTCCCTTCCACTCTCCGTAACCACTTTCCAGAAGGTTCCTAACCGCTGGAAGAACTACCAGCCGCGTATTGGCTTTGCGTGGAATCCCGGTCATGGGCGGCTTGTTGTTCGCGGCGGCTATGCCATCAATTTTGACCCGGCTTTTTACAACATCTTCGAAAACTCGGCTGTTGAAGCCCCGGTAGCAAATGCCGGTGCGATCAACTGCGGCGGAGGATATCAGTGCCTGCCGGCTACCGGCACAACGGGCGCGACGGTGCGCGCGCAAAACCTTGCCGCACTCCCTCTCGGCGGGGACCCACGTTTTGACGTTGAAGGCCCCCTTTCTCCCAACTTCCGCAATCCTTACACGCAGACGTATTCCTTGGGTGTTCAGTATGGACTCGGTAACGCTGCAGTCGTCGAAATACGGTATGTGGGTAATCACACCGCGGCCCTCTTTCAATCGCTTGATGGAAATCCAACTCTCGAGCCGCTGGCGTCAGCGTTTCCCAACTATGTTTCTCCGAGTTCCCTTTGCCAGGACCCGACTGCTCCCGGATTTCAGACCCTAAATTGCAATGTGGGAGCGCTTCAGGCTGCAACTGCCAACACCGCGTTCTCGATCTACAACGGCCTTCAGACGAATGTGACTACGCGTGCCTTCCATGGCCTGACCGGAACGGTCCAGTACACCTACAGCCGGACTATCGACAATACCAGTGAAATTTATCCCACCGGCGCCGGAGGCAACACGCTGGAGTACTCACAAAACCCGCTCAACACGAACACAGCCGAACGTGGTGTGAGCGGTATCTCTTATCCCAACGTGTTTGCATTCGGATTCGTGTACCAGGTCCCGCAACTAGTCCATGACAATGGTTTTCTCGGTAAGCTTGCGAATGGTTTCTCCATTAATACCATTTATGGATACAACAGTGGTCAGCCATTCACTCCGTTTCAGGGACTTCAACCAAACCCAACCAATCCCCAGACCGCAGTGGGCGGAACATACTGTGACGACTATTTCAATGAGTTCGTTCTCGGGCTAACCAGCTGCCGGCCGATACAGACGGACCGAAGTGCCCCAAACTCGCCTTCGTCGTACACCGTGAACAATGTTCAGACGGCCAATGCGCTCGGCAATCCATACCCTGGAGTGGGAAGAAACACGCTACGCGGCCAAACCTTCAACAATCTGGATTCGAGCATTTTCAAGACGACTAAGCTCTCCGAACGTCTGACCATGCAACTGCAACTCAATGTCTTCAACACCTTAAACCGGCAGTACCTCGGCACACCCGGCGCTCAACTGGGAGCAACTAACTTCCTCACTACGGCCTACAACTCGGGCCTTTCGGGCACAACCGTGGGCACTAACCGCTACGTGCAGCTCGGAGGAAAGATCATCTTCTAAACTGGGAGTAAGCCGAAGACGGCGACGGCAGTTCTGCATCGCCTCTTCGGCTCAAGCTTCCTGCTCTGCAGTTTATCGTTCTCGAACTGGTCCTATTGAACCTTCCCTTTGGGACGCAGTCTCTGCAACTCCATCGCGCATGCAAGCGCGTTGAGCGAAGCGACCTTCAGGTTATCGAGCGAAGCCCAAATCCAGAAGCGATTGGTTGCATCTTCGACGCCGCTCTGAGTGCGTACGCGAACCAACAGATCGCTTTGTCCAGCGCTGCTTAGATTGTTCGGCGGATCGACATCGCCGAGCACTACATCGATATGCTCCCCGCCCAGCGCAGCCTCTACGTGTTCGAGCAAATGCGGCTGATCGAGTTCCACGGCAAGCGAAATTCCCTGCCCGTGAAAAACAGGCGCGTGCAGCAGTTGAATGCCGACTTCAGACGGTTCTCCACCGGAGAGCAAGGCGTAGTGCCTCCGTATGCGAGCCTCGCTCTCTCCGAGATTCACCTTCGCAGAATCGCCGAGCGACGGAACCACGTTGAAGGCCACTTGCGTGTCGTAGATCTCCTTAGGCAGGCTCTGGAAGCTCAGCAGCCCAACCGTCTGCTGGTGCAATTCGTCCATCGCTGCGCGGCCATATTCCGACGCCGGCTCGAGCACGGTTGCCGAAGCGCAGCGTACCTCGCCGAGCTCCTGCAATCGAACCAGCAGAAGCCGCAAACCCACGGCGACGGGATGAGCCGGGATTAGAGCCGGCGTGCTCAGATTCAGGTCTTCACTATACGCGGCCGTCGTTTGATCCAGAAGCCAGGGTGCCCGGACCAGAACACCTGGCTCCCCCTCAAGTGCATAAGAAAGGTCGACGATGCTCGCTCCAGCGCTGAGTGCCGTTTTCCAATGCTCTTGAGTTACTTCCGGCGTACCTGCGAAGAAGACGAAATCTGCCTGATCGAGGGAATCCCGCTCGATGCGCCTGATAAACGTAGGCTCGTCGCCGGCTGCTTCAAGCTGACCAACCTGCGACTCATCATCGATCAGTACAAACTCAGCAGTACTGAACGCGGATTCTGTGAGTACCTCGTTCAGCTCTTTGCCGCGAAGTGACGCGGCCCCGATGATCGCGATCTTGTATTTTTCCGTCATTGCGCCGTTGTGCTCGTAGAAGTTGTACTCGTTGAAGAAATCAGCGGTTCGGCTTGCGCAACTTTCTTATGGCGTTGCCGCGCATACGCCGCGCGTGCCGTGATGCCAGAAAACATGTATACGAGAGCCAGCAATAACAAAACCAGGCGCGAAAAGAAGACCAGAAGGTAAATTGCTAACCCCATCAGCACGATCCACCGGACTGGATGCCGCCGCGACAAGTTGATCTCTTTGCCGCTCCAAAACCGCCAGGTGCTCACCATGAGGAAACCCACGAGACCCACCAGAAGCATCCAGATTGCAGCCAGCCACCAGTTGAAGATTGGTCGCTGGAAGCCGTGCACGACGGCGGCAACCACGCCCGCCGCAGCCGGGATCGGCATGCCGACAAAATACTTGCGGCCCGGCCTTCCCGGATTCTTCGGCAGCGGATCATTGCTGATATTGAAGCGCGCCAGGCGGCTGGCCCCACAGATCAGAAAGAGAAAGCAGACAAAGCCTCCCAGCTGAATCAGCTTTTCGCGGACCCACGGATCGATAGTAGTGGGCAGCATGTGAAAGCCCCAGCTGAAGGCCAGGATGCTCGGCGCTACTCCGAACGTGATCACATCGGCGAGCGAATCCAGCTCCTTGCCAAAGTCGCTTGTTGTATTCGTCATGCGCGCTATGCGGCCATCGAGAGCGTCGAAGGGTATAGCGAAACCGATGGCTAGTGCCGCGTAGTCGAAATGATGCGGCTCCTGGATCGAACCCTGGAGGCTCTGTGTAATCGCGTAGTAACCGGCCGCAATGTTGCCTGCGGTAAACAATGACGGCAGGATATACATCCCTCTGCGCCTACGGCTGCCACGCACATGGTCGGGGTTCTTCAAACCAGCGTCTCCACCAGCAACTCATCCTGAGCCGCGTGCGGCGATCGATCGGGAATGCTGGCCAGGATACTTGAACCACCTTTCACGTTGTCGCCCTTCTTCACACGCAACTCAGCGTTGTCAGGCAGTAGAACATCGACGCGCGAGCCGAATTTGATTAGCCCGATACGTTCGCCTCGCTCCAGCCGGGCGCCGGTTGCTGGCTTGAAAACAATCCGACGTGCCAGCAAACCGGCGATCTGCTTGAACGCGACAGTGTATCCCTCGTCGGATTCAACCACGGCGAGATTCTGTTCATTTTTCTCAGCAGAGGCCGGGTTCATCGCATTCAGGAACTCGCCCTTCTGGTAACGTACCTCGCGCAACACGCCACTGATGGGCGAACGGTTCACATGCACGTTGAACACATTCAGAAAGATACTCAGGCGTAACGTCTCGCCCTCAGGAGTCGTCACGCGAAGTACCTCTGTGATCTTGCCGTCTGCAGGAGAAACCACAAGCCCGTCGCCCTGTGGAACCGCACGGTCAGGATCGCGGAAAAACCAGAGAAAAAACGTCGCCAGCAGAACTGGGACGGTGGACCACAGCCAGCCGCCAAGAAATGTATGGAGCAACGCGGCTACGACGAGCAGAGCAATTGCGTAAAGATATCCGTCACGAACCATAAGATGAGAGCGCAGTAATGTATCTCTCTCTCATTATAGGATCTTCACCACTCTTGCACTGGGCAATGCACACAAATCCTGACTTCGAGACGGCACGGAAGCCTCGGACAGCGATTAGGAACGTTCAGAGATTGGGCGAACGCGAGATGTCAGGAGACATACGCTCGATGGTGACTACTTCGTCGGGCCACCAATTGGTCTTTTATGTAGAGTTTGAGCTTTTTCAGCCGGACTTCCTCGAGCAGCTCCTGCTCGGACGGATACGGTTTCTGGATAAGAACCTCTAACTGTTCCGAATAGTGACGATGTTGTGCTTCCAACTGGTGAATTTCCTCACTATCCGGCGAACCATTTGCTTCTATGTCCATGCGAAGATACCTCCTCTTCATTTAGACGTCTCCAACCTAGCACCGCGATGGTACGACCATCAATCGGTTTTTTGAGGAAAGTTTTCCACCGCCCAGAGACCTGAATCCAGACCTTTTCCCATCAAAACAGCATGCTCGTCCGGATCGCGATAGTAATCTCGCCTCAATCCCTCTTTTATCAGCCCTGCCTTCTGATAAAAGCGAATCGCATTTTCATTGCCGGCGCGCACTTCGAGTTCTATCCTCACTGCGCCATGGGCAAGGCACCAGGTTGTGACGGCTCTCAGGAGCGCCTTCCCTATGCCCATCCGACGCACATTCTCGGCGATCACAATCGACTCAAGTTCGCAGATGTCAAGAACTTGCCGCGCGATAGCGAACCCAATTAGATCGTGCCCATGCGTTGCGACCAGGGCGGCATGGCGGACATCCTCTGTATCGGGCTCCACGAGAAATCGTTCGAAGGCAGCGCGATCCCAGTGCGGAGCCTCGGGTGTGCGGGCCTCAAGGCTCAGTATCCTATCAATATCCTCGACGGCCATTGCCCTGATGTCGATCATTCAACCTTCGCGGTCACCGCTGGGCTGCCTCGATCTCCCTGCCTCGCAAAAAGCTCGGCGTCAGAGCGCCGGACATAGTTCCCGTCAAGCGTAGCCACCTCGTCAAAGTCCTTCGCTAACAATCGTGGCGCGGCAAAGACAAGTGCATCGGCCGCACTCGGCGGATCGACAAGCACGGCGCCGGGAAAGCTCTGTGCTGTACTTTCCTCACAAACGCCGAGCACACCGTCTAACTGTCTACGGATCTCTTCTGAGGTAAGCAGCTTTTCCCGTGATTGCGCTCGGAAATAGAATTCTCCACGGCCCGCGTCGAGCGCTGCCGCATCCGTTCCCGCTTTTTTTGCAAGCAACGCCAGCCGCGACACAGCCAGCAAAGGAAGGCTCAGCGCTTGGGCAAGCGCCTTGGCTGAACTTAACCCAATACGCACACCGGTGAAACTGCCCGGGCCATTCACAACAACAATGGTCTTCAAATCCTCAAGCCTTGAGCCGTGCTCTTTCAGAAGTCCGTGGATCTTCAGGACGAACTGCGCCGCGTACGTCTTGCCCGCCAGTTCGGTCTGTGCCACGAGCGAAATCGCGTCATCGCTGCACCGCGCCAACGCGATCGATCCCGTCGGACCACAGGTGTTGATTCCAAGCAGCATCTATGAGCCCGGGATCGGATCCTGGCAAATTTCGAGCAGCACTCCGCCCGCACTCGACGGATGCACAAAGAAATAGAGATGCCCTCCTGCACCCACCTGAACTTCCTCCGATATCACTCGGATGCCCCGAGCCCTGAGAGTCCGCAGAGTATCGGCAATATTGTCCACATGCAGGGCAACATGATGCAAACCCTCCCCGCGCTTCTTCAAAAACCGCCCCACGGGTGAGTCTACGCTCGTAGGTTCAAGCAATTCGATCCGGCTGTCGAACATCGGAATCATCGCGGTATGCACCTGCTCATGCTCAACCGTTTCTTCGTGCGTAACGGTCAGGCCCAGCGCCTCATAAAAGCCGCGAGCCGCCTCAATGCTGTTCACCGCGATCCCAAGATGATCGATTCTGGTCATGGCTTCGTTCCACGCGCGGCTCCCGCTTCGTGACGAAAGACCTGTGCCACTAACCGGGGTACCAGCCGATACGGATCTTCCTGCCCATCGGCGATGCGCTCCGCATGCTCACTGAGATCTTCGGCGCTTAAACCGTGGGCACCTGCCTCCCTCAGCAACGCCTGCCGCACCATCTCCTCGATTCGCTCACGCCAATAAGCCTTGCGGCGTGTCTCCAATCGCCCTTCCTCCGCCAGCCACGCCTTCATCTGCTCGACAGCGCTCCGTAAATCTTCGATTCCCTCACCGGTCGTCGCAATCGTCCTCACAATCGGCGTCACTCGCGAGTCATGTTTTCCTGCCAGCGACTGCATCGCGAGAACCTCCTTCTCCACTCGATCCGCCCCCTCGCGATCGGACTTGTTGATGACGAATATGTCGGCAATCTCCATAATGCCCGCCTTGATGCTCTGTACATCATCGCCCATACCAGGCATCAGCACCACGACCGTCACATCCACAAGCCTCACGATGTCGATCTCATCCTGGCCCACGCCCACCGTCTCGATCAGCACTACATCCTTACCGCTTGCCTCGATTACCTGGGTCACATCCGCTGTCGCCCGCGCCAGGCCGCCGAGCGAACCGCGTGTCGCCATGCTGCGCACATACAGGCCGTCGTCGCCGATTCGCTCTTGCATGCGAATGCGATCGCCAAGAATCGCCCCGCCCGTAAACGGGCTGCTCGGATCAACGGCGACAATACCCACTTTCGTCGCTGCCGCGCGATAGCCACGCGCCAGCTTGTCTACCAGTGTGCTCTTGCCTGCGCCGGGAGAACCCGTCACCCCGATGCGCAACGCATCCCCGGTATGAGGAAAGCAGCCCGACAACACCTCGGCGGCTTCCGGCGCATCGTTTTCAACCAGAGAAATGGCCCGCGCCAGCGCACGCACATCGCCGGAGCATACCCGCTCCACCAGTTCCCTTACCGCACTGTCCGCTACCGGAGTCATCCGCAATCGATCATAAACAAAGCGGCCTCTGCTCGTTCCGGAACGAAGGTCGCCGGTCTGCCAAAGACCTTACCGCCCGCCTGCGCGTTACTGCGCTGGAAATGAAGTCTTCCACTACCGCTTCGCGCATCAGGTCCGGAGGCAGCAGGCCCTGCGCCAGGATGAAATCATGAAATTTCTTCTGGTCGAACTTCGTTCCCAGTTGTGCCACGAAGCTTGAATCACTCGCTATGGCCGGTCACCTTAGCAAAGTTACAGCGGGACGGCGAATCCTCACCCGCGCGACGGATGGACCTTCAGAATCTCGCGTGCGATCACCATCCGCTGAATTTCGCTTGTGCCCTCGCCAATGGTGCACAGCTTTACATCGCGATAAAACTTCTCCGCCGGATAGTCCTTGATGAACCCGTATCCGCCGTGCAACTGCACTGCCTCGTCGCAGATGCGCACCGCCACCTCACTCGCGTACAGCTTTGCCATGCTCGATTCACGCGTTACCCGCTGCCCGGCGTCTTTGAGCACCGCCGCCCGCTGGGTCAGCAGCCGGGCCGCGTCCAACTCCGTTGCCATGTCGGCGAGCTTCCACTGTATGCCTTGAAACTCCGCAATCGCCTTGCCGAACTGCCTGCGCTCTTTGACGTATTTCACAGACGCATCCAGCGCCCCGCGCCCAATACCCAGCGAGAGCGCCGCGATCGAGATGCGCCCGCCATCGAGCACCCGCATGGAATCGACAAATCCTTCCCCCAGCTTGCCCAGAAGGTTCTCTTCCGGAATTTCGCAGTCCTCAAAGATTAACTCTGACGTATCGCTCGCCCGCAGCCCAAGCTTATTCTCCTTCTTGCCCGGTCGAAATCCTGCTGTACCCTTCTCCACCACAAACGCCGAAAGTCCGTGCGTGCCCTGCTCGCGCTCCGTCACCGCGATCACGACCGCCACGTCCGCATAATGCCCATTGGTGATGAACGTCTTGTTACCATTCAAGATCCAGCTGTCGCCTTTGCGCACCGCCGTCGTCCGTGATCGCGGTGACGGA
>JABCZC010000047.1 GCA_013289875.1 Acidobacteriota bacterium
ATTCGATCCGAAGATGGCTTCACCACCCGTCTCATAGGCGATGTCGTTCATGGCGGAGTGCAGCGTGCTGCGGTTTGTGAATTGCTGGGCCTCCGTATCTCCCAGGGTGTGTTTGACACTGTTTGAACCATTTCCACCGCTGGTGACGCCGGATGATCCGGTCATCGCCGCCATCGCGCTTCCCGATACATCGACGCCTACACCGCCAACCTCCAGGCCTGCGGCGCTGATGGGATAGACGGCGATCTGGGCGTCGGCAATCACCTTCGCCGTATCCGCCACGGCGTTTACGTCGGCAGCGCGCATATCCGCCATGGGGAGTGTGCTGTACTGCAGAGGAGCGGTGATGTTGTACTGCGCCTGCAGGGTGAGGCTGAAGGGAAAACTCCCCGACAGCCAGAAGAGATTCTTCCTGCCGGGATAACCGGCGGCGGCGTGGGAGATCTGGGCAAATGCCATCAGGGTGACGCGCTGGCGAATCTCCGCCGTCTGCTCGTTTTCAAAGGTCAGTTGGTTGGCGAGCGCCTGGATGGAGCTCCCCGGATCGCGGCCACCGAGGGCATCCTGCATGACCCCCAGCCCGTCGATGTCGCGCTGCTGCTCGGCGTCGGATTGATAGAGCCGCATGTTTTTCGGATTGATCAGCTTTGCCGCCGCGACCAGCAGGTCGGAGCTGCCGGTGAAGCTCTGGAACATGTGTAACTGATCGGAAAGCACAAACAGCGCGACCTGCTGCCCGGGCGGAAGAGCTTTGAGGAAATCGAGCATCTGCTTGCGCGCATACTGCTGGTCCTGGGAAGACGTGTTCACCAGGTCGAAGAGAACGATATTGACTGAGCCCACCGGGCCACGATCGGGAACGTTTGTGAACACGTTTTTGGCAACGGGTGGCGGCGCGGTCGGACGCGGCGCGCCGATGTCATAGGTATGCGCAGTGAAAAAATCGATCTGCTGCGACTTGCCGTCTTCAAGGACCTTGAAGTCGTTCTGCGTAAGGCCGCGAACCAGCCTGCCCGAGGAATCGTGCACGACGACGTCTACGTAGACGAGGCGGGTGATGATGCGGATGGTCGTGTCGGGAGTCGTTGAGGCGGTTTGCGCTAAGGCCAGAGCGGGACAAAGGAAAACTGCGAGAAGGCGATGAATTCGGGAGGTGAGCATGAGCCTCTTTTATAAGTTGGCGTGACGATGCATTGGCACGTAACTGAATGCTATCTGAGTGAGAACAGACTTTGGAACGATGAAAAAGCGGATAGCTGATTTTCATTCCCTTAGTTGGCCAGGTCTGCTAGCATTCTTCCGCTTTTCCAGGAGGAAACCCATGGCTTCCAATGTCCGCCGTCTTGCCTTTTGTGTAGTCATTGTCTTCGCCGCTTCGGCAGCGTTTGCATTGCCAGTAGGCCAGATGTCCTGCACTTCAAGCGCTCAAACTCTCACCTTCAATGTCAGCTACTTTGATCTTGGTGTGACCCAGACCGTCAATATCGGTTCCGCGAGCGGCGGCGCGGGAGCGGGCAAGGCCACTTTCCAACCGCTCGTCGTTCATACCTCTTTCGTTCCTTTTCGGAGCTTGTTTGCCGCGGCGGAAGCCGGCAGCCATTTTGAGACCTGCACGCTTACAACGAGGAACTCCACCGGCGAAGTCATCGAGTTTACGCTGAAAATCGTGTTGGTCCAACAAGTGGATGCTATCGCCCAGTCTGCCACCGCCGACTCTGCCCGCACCGCGTACACGGAGGTCAATTTTGTGTATGGCTCCGTACAGGTAACTTCGCCCGGAAGTGACGCCGATGATGGCGGATCTAGTCCGGCAAACGATGGCTGGGTCAAGGTGAAGGACCGGCCATCGAATTAGCTGTTTTCTTGCGCGATGCTTGCGCCTTCGATTTCATTGCATTGAGACTATCGGATCGAGCGGATCGTCCTTACGGGCTGGGCCTGCCTCGTTATGGAAGCTTCTCCTCGGAGCATTGGTGCGGTTCTGGTTGCCGGAATCGCAATCATCGGCTGGAGCTTTTGTCGCGCCCAGGATGGGAACGGTAGCCGTGCCGGATAGTTTTCGCTGATTATTGGGTTGCGGCGCGGACGGACGCGATCTCGACCGGCATGTCGAGTGTGCCGGTGTGCTGGTTGGCAAGGTCGATGACACCGAGGCGCAGGCGGTAGCTGCCCGGCGGGAGCGCCAATTCCTGGTGCATGGGCATGCCGGAGGTGAACAGCTTGCGGAATGCTTCGGGGTCGAGATCGACGATGTAGTGGCCGGAAGTCTGGGGCAGATTGGCCAGCTGCTTGTCTGCCTTTGCTTTGCCGCCAGACTCATTTTCAGGGATGGCGATAAGCGTGACGAGAAGATGTGCGTGACGGCGGCCGCGGGAGTCGGTCGAGAAATCGACGTTGGCCGGGTCGATGGTGGAGTCGATGCGAACAGCAGGGTGTTGGACATCGGGAAGTAGTACCTTCGACTTGAGCAGCAGCATGGTGGAGTCGGGGGTGCCGGGCTGGAGTGCAGCATTCAGCCGGTCGGCTGGATTCACTGCGACCGCAGGCTGATCGGGAACTGCGTAGTAGCCGCGCCGGTAAGCGAGTGAGACGTGCTGATCCAACTTGAGGGTGATCTTGCGGAAGTGCCCGTTCCAGTTCTCGTTTTCGGGCCGGTACGCCAGCGTATAGTAGTTCGATCCATCTTCGAAGCCGCGAGCCAGCGCGCCCGCAAAGTCGTTGGTCCCGTAGTAGGCACGGCCGCCGGTGGTGTCGGCCATGTTATTGAGCATCTCGTGCATGGCATTGCGCTGGCTGAACTGCCGGGCAAATTCCCGACCGTTCTGCGGATCTATGTTTGATTCCGGCCCAATTCCCCCAAGCTCCAGACCGGCCAGGCTAATGGGATAGATCGCGATCTGCGCGCTGGCGACTGCGCGGTTGGCATCGGCCATATCCGCCGTGTTCATGGAATTGCCGGCTATGGCTTGAGACAGGTCGTTGATCTCGAGCGTCGGTCCGCCGTAGAGCGGGAAGTTATCCGCGAGCCAGAAGAGATTTTTTCGTCCCGGGTAGCCGCTGACGGCAGCACCGATCTGGGCAAGCGCCGTTTGCGTAATGTCGGCCGCGCGCTGCGCATCTTCGCCGCCCTGAAAATTGAACCCATCGCTGACGGGGTTTATACCCGATGCGCTCCTGCCCACGGCTGCGGCAAATGCCTGTCCCAAAGCGATATCCTGCTGCTGCTGGCCTTGTGTTTCGACCGTTGAGGATTCCAACTTCATCGCCTTCGCCGCGGCGAGCAGGCGGTCGGTGCTGCCCGTGAAGCTTTGCAGCATTCTCAGGCGAGTGCCGAGAACGAAAAGCGCCGTCTGCCGTCCCGGAGGCAGGTTCTCGAGAAAGCGGATCATCTGCTTGCGCGCGTAAAGCTGGTCCTGCGGGGCAGTATTGAAAAAATCGAACAGGATAATGTTGACCGAGTTCCCTTGCTCGCCACCAGGAGCCACATTGCTGAAGCTGAGGGAACTGTCTTGATTTCCCGCTTCGACAGACGCCGGAGGCACGTCGTGGGTGTGATCGCGGAAGTAGTCGATCTTCTGCGGCTTGCCGTCTTCCAAGACGCGAAAATCCTTCTCGGTAAGCCCGCGCACGATGCGGCCGTAACTGTCGCGCACCACCACATCTACATAGACGATGCGCGATGTGACGTGAATGATGTTGTCGGGGGCAGTCTGAGCCAGTCCGAGAATCGGGGCAAGAAGAAGCGGCAACAGGCGATGGATCCGGAACATCCGAGCATTAACCTTTCTGCCGGCACACTGCTGCGAAGCGAAAACTACAGGCTTCTTCGCATGGTATTAGACGGAGAGCTCTGGAAGATAGTTCTTTATGGCCCGCGTGCACCGTGCCGGATTGGGTCGGCGGTTCTGCGCGGTTAGAGGCGGTGATGACCGCCGCTATGTCCGCCGAAATGACCGCCGGAGCTGGAGTGGCCGCCGCCGAAGGGATGGAATCCGCCCGAGTGGCCACCGCCGAAATTCTTCGGCGCCTTGAATTCCTTCGGTTCCTTGAAGCCGTGTCCGCCGCCGTAGGGATTGTCAGAGCCATGTCCGCTGCCGAAGGGATGAAACCCGCCCGAGTGCTGGGGTTTTGCGGACGAGTTCATGAAACCGTTGCTCGCGAAGGCTGAAGAGGAGCGCTGTCCATAGTTTCCGCGCTGGAAATCTGTTGAGGGCGATCGATAAGCCTGGTATGCGCCGCCGTAAGTCTGGGCCGGACGGCTGGCATAGGCGGATCCGGAGTAGGGGGTCCCGGAATACGTTGAGCGGGGAGTTGTGGTTCCGGGGTAAGTAGTTCGGGGAAAGCTGGAGCCGTAACCGGGACGGCTGTAATTCTGTGCGTAGGGCTGGGTTCTGTTCATCGCGACGGGGTTTCGATTATAGGCCTGGAGCGAGCCCCCATAGCTTTGGCCCGGACGCGCGGCGTATCCGGCTCCGTAGGAGCGATTTATGTCCGGACGATTGTAGGCCTGACCGTAGCTGGTCTGCGGCCTGTTAACCGGTTGCAGCGGCGGGCGCGTGCTGCCGAATGCGGAGGGCTGGTAGCCGCGATTGTAGTTCTCGCGCGACCCGTTGCTCGCATAGGCGCCCTGCGATCTCAGGTATCCCTGGGATGCTGGCGGTGCATATCCGCGACTCGGCTGGCCATAGCCGGACCGGAAATACCGTGGACCTCCATGCGGAAGGCCCCAGTCAGCCACGGAAGTGCTGTTCGAGGCGTAGTTCGATTGATGGAAGAGCACGTTCTGGGTGAGCCAGTTGAGTCCCCAGCCGAGCCAGCCCCATGGGGTGCTGCTGAAGGCGGACATGGCCATGCCGAGGCCGAATCGCAACGTAGATGAGTTGAGGAATGAGCCCAGCGCGCCGAAGAGTGAGAAGCCCGGATACGGCGAGACGGGTTGACCATAGACGGTCCACGGATTGTATGCGGGGACATAAACCACCTGCGGATTTGCCGGGACAATCTGGACGTATCCCTGGTTGTAGCTCACCAGCTGCTGCGGCGTGGTTTGCAGGCTTCCGGCGGCCTGGGCGCGCTGGCGCATGATCTGAACCGCCTGAAGCACGTCCTGCGGCTGGTTGTAATAGGCGTTGCCGAGAGCTGAAGTCCAGGCGAGGTTCGCGTCCATTTCGGAGAGGACCTGCGGAAACGCGGTGAGCGCCTTTACACTGGAGTCCCAGTTTTGCAGGCCGGCTGCGGCGGCGATCTGGTCGGGCGAAGCGTAGCTCTGCGCCTGTCGCCAGCCATCGGCGTCGGCGACCTGCGCGGGATAGGTGGATGCGGCGAGGATGATGGCGATGAGCTGGTCAGGGTAAAGCGCGATGGGCGCGATCAGCTGGTCGAGTTGGTCGGGGCTTAAAGCCTGAGCCTGGCCGTTGGTGGGTTGCTGTGGATACTGGCTCGATGGGTACGACTGCTGCGCGTAGGGTTGCTGCTGCGCATAGGGTTGCTGCTGCGCATAGGGTTGCTGCTGCGCATAGGGTTGCTGCTGCGCATAGGGTTGCTGCTGCGCGTAGGCGGACTGCTGGCCGGAATCGTCCTGAGCATTGGGATTGTAAGGCTGGTCCATATTGGCGTCCGGCTCGGGGGGCGCCTGGGCGAAAAGCCGATGGCTGCCGAGTGACAGCAAAAATAGCGCCAGGGTCAATACGGTCAGGCGTTTGAACACCGGCGACACTCCGATTCCGGGAGCGCGAGACGACTTTCTGGTTGAACCAAACGAAGAACGAAAAAATACGACGGTACGCGAGGCGTGCAAGTGCTCTTGCAGTCTCATTTCCCCTCTCAGTGGCCCACGCAAACTCACTCCGCACTGAGTTGGCGTTTCAGGCCGCGACGGGCTGGGTTTCCGGCCCGCGGCCAACATACTCTTGCCGTTCCAGACCCTTCCGAAGCCAGAGTATATCCGGCAGGGCCGAGAAACAGTCAACTGGGCGTAGACCCGGGATTCCGGGATTAGTTCCGCGAGAACTCCACATTTTTTTAACGCTTACTGGACATTGAAGTCCCGGGTCAATGGGGTGTTCTCCGAGGAGTCGCCGACGAACACCGTGAACTGGCCGGGATCGACTTTCCAGTTGTTAGAAGCGACATCCCAGTAGGCCAGCGATCGCTTGTCGAGCGTGAGTGATACGTGCTGCGTAACCCCCGGCTCGATGTTCACCTTTTGATATCCCTTGAGTTCCTTCATCGGACGCTTGACCTTTGCCGATGGATCGCCGACATACAGCTGCGCGACCGTGGCACCGGCGCGCGTGCCGGTGTTGGTCACGTCGAAGGAGACGGTAATTGGGCCAGCCGCCATGACCGATTCCGGAGAGACCTGCAGGTTCGCAAACGAGAAGGTAGTGTAAGACAGGCCGAATCCAAAGGGAAACAGGGGTTTTTTGTTCATGCTTGTGTAATACCGGTAGCCGAGGAAGACGCCTTCGGCATATTTCACGTGCGGCGTCTCGCCGGCTGGCACTGGCGGCGCGTAGTAGTTGTCGTGGGTCGGATTATCCTCCCACGCGCGCTCGAAGCTCGCGGGTAGATGGCCTTCAGGCGAGCGTATGCCGAAGACAATTTCCGCCAGCGCCTGTCCGCCTTCCTGTCCTGGATACCAGTTGTGCAACAGCGCGGGGACCTTGTCAATCCATGCGCGCATATCGACCCCGCCGCCGCCGGTGATGGCGACAATGGTGTTTTTGTTGGCGGCGCTGATCGCTTGAATCAGTTCGTCCTGACCCCAGGGCAGTGCGAAAGTGCGGTCCATGCCTTCGCTCTCGGTCTGGGCGTCAAAGCCGACAGAGACGAGCGTGACGTCAGCCATGGAAGCGATCTTCTTCGCCTCGGGCGAGATAAGGTCGTCGACGGAATGAATGCCAAGGCCAGCCTTGATGTTGTTGCCGTCGGGCACGTAATCAAACTGAATTTTGACGACCTTGCCCGCAGTCAAAGGAAGCTGAGTCGATTTTGGCGCCTGCCCTTCGTGCTTCCTTTCTCCAAGGACCTGCTCGCCATCGACGAGCAGCTTGTAGGTGTCGCCGCCGTCCGCCGCAGTGACAAAAATGTATTGTCCCGTCGTCTTCGGCAGATAGTCTGCGGTGTAACGAATACTTTGTTTACCCTTGCTCAATAGCGCGGATCCCTCACCTCCCCATGTGTCAATGTGGGCCACCTGCGTGACGGTTGGGGTGCCGCTAAAGTTGGGGTTGTCGAAGACCTCGAGCTTGATGCTGGGCTTGCCAAACCAGTCTTCCCAGAAGGGATCGGCAGCCGAGGACATCGACTGTTCGGTGCCGAAGTGCGTGCGCTGGAAGAGGTCCTTTGTGGTGGGCAGGCCGCGGGCGTAGAGGACCTTTGTCTGCGAGTTGGGAAGGTTCGCCAGTCCGGTCATGATGCTGATCGAGGCGTAAGGTTCGACCTGGGAGCTGCCCCCGGCTCCGGCAACGATGGGCCAAGCATCCGGCCCGAAGACGGCGAGAGTTTTCACTTTCGCAGTGTCGAGGGGCAGCAGATTGCCTTCATTCTTGAGCAGAGTGACACTCTCGCGCGCTTCATCGAGCGCTACCTGCTTGCCGTAGAGGTTGTAGTAGGGGATGGTCAGATCGGTCTGGTCGCGATCGAGAAATCCGAAGCGGATGGCGGTGCGGAAGATGCGGCGCACCTTGTCGTCGATGCTTGACTCGGAAACCTTGCCGCTCTTGACGGCGGGCAGGAGGTTCTTCGGGTTCATAAACGCGCCATTGGGCATTTCGAGGTCGAGGCCCCCGTTGGCCGCGCCTACGGCGTCATAGGTCGCGACCCAGTCGGACATGAGGATGCCGTTGAAGCCCCATTCCTTCTTGAGGATTTCATTGTTGAGGTGGTTGTTCTGCGTAGCGTGAACGCCGTTGACGAGGTTGTAGGAATTCATCACCGAGCCCACATTCGCAACCTTCACCGCCGCTTCGAATGCGGGCAGGTAGAGTTCGCGCAGGGTGCGCTCGTCCAGGTCAGAGCTCACGTTGTGCCGGTCGTACTCCTGGTTATTGGCGGCATAGTGCTTGACGGTCGCGATCACGCCCTCGCTCTGCACGCCTTCAATGTAGGGGACCGCAGTGTGCGCGGAGAGGAAAGGGTCTTCGCCGAAGTACTCAAAATTGCGGCCACCCATGGGAGCGCGGTACATGTTCACTCCCGGACCCAGGAGGAAATGCACGCCGCGAGCGCGGGCATCCTGAGCAATGGCCATACCCATGCGCCGGGCTAGTTCGGGATCCCAGGTGGCGGCCAGGCCAATGCCAGCCGCGTACGCGGTGTCTGGCCCCCACGTGCGGATGCCGTAAGGTCCATCCGACATTTTGAGGCGAGGGAAGCCGGCTGATTCTTCAGCGCGGATGAACATGCCATCGACGCCGCCGATGAGATCGAGCTTCTGCTCCAGGGTGAGCCTGGCGATCATGCCATCGATACGCTGCTCAATGGCAGGACTATCGGGAACCGGTCCAGCGTAGACGGGCGCCTGCGCGTGGAGCGCGGGAGCAACGAGGCAAAGGACGAGGGCCGAGGCAGCGAAGGAAAACGTTTTATTGAGCAATTTTACTGACTCCATAAGCGGGTTAAGGCTAACAAGGACGAGCCGTCCAGGCAATGGCAGCTGCGCCGGTCTTTTCCGCCGTGCGCGTGTGCCTGGACTCTTGACAAACTAAACTGAACCGTTCAGTATTGGCAATGGAGTGCAGCGGGGCAGAGATGATTCGCGTTCAAAATCTGGTCAAGACGTTTGGAGATTTTACCGCCGTGAAGGATATCTCCTTCGACGTGGCGCAGGGAGAGATCTTCGCTTTTCTCGGTCCGAACGGCGCCGGGAAGACGACGACTATCAAGATGCTGACGACGCTGCTGCGTCCGACGAGCGGCAGGATCGAACTGGACGGCCTCGATCCGACGGTGAAGCAGAAAGAAGCGCGGCAGAGATTCGGGATCGTCTTTCAGGATCCGAGCCTCGACCAGGAGCAGACGGCCTACGAAAACATGGACCTGCACGGTGTGCTGTATCACGTACCGCGCAAGCTGCGCGCCGAGCGCACGGAGCGGCTGCTGAAACTCTTCGAGCTGTGGGACCGGAAAGACAGCTACGTGAAGACCTTCTCGGGAGGTATGAAGCGCCGGCTGGAGATTGCGCGCGGCTTTCTGCACACGCCGAAGATTCTCTTTCTCGACGAACCCACGCTTGGGCTCGACCCGCAGAGCCGCAACCTGCTCTGGACGCATGTGAAGCACATGAACGAGACGGAGAGCACGACGGTTTTTTTGACGACGCATTACATGGACGAGGCTGACAAGGTTGCGCATCGCATCGCGATCATGGATCACGGCAGTATCGTCGCGCAGGGGACGTCGGCGGAGCTTAAAGCGCAGACGGAGAGTGAGTCGCTGGAAGGCGCGTTTCTGGCATTGACTGGATCGTCGCTGCGCGATGAAGGCGCGGATTCAAAAGCGGGACTGCGGCAGATGGCGCAGATGTGGAGGCGATAAGCAATGGGCGCGATATACATTTTATGGTTGCGTGAGCTGAAGCGGTACGTGCGTTCGCGGGTGCAGGTTGTGGTGTCGCTGGGGCAGCCGTGCCTTTACCTGCTGGCGCTGGGTTTCGGGCTGGGTCCGGTTTTTCAGAAGGCCGGGTTAGGGAGCTACCTGCAGTTCATGGCGCCGGGCGTGATCGGCATGACGGTGCTGTTCAGCTCCGTCTTCTCCGGCATTGCGATGCTGTGGGATCGCCAGTTTGGCTTCCTGAAAGAGACGCTGGTGGCGCCGGTGTCCCGCATGCAAATCATGATCGGGCGCACGCTGGGCGGAGCAACGGTGGCCGTGCTGCAGGGTACGCTGATTCTCATCATCTGCCTGATCGCAGGTTTTCGTCCGCATAGCTGGATGGCGATACCGGTGGCGTTCCTGTTTGTGGTCCTGATCGCGATCGTATTTGCCGCGCTGGGAACGGCGATTGGCTCGACGATCAAGGACATGCAGGGCTTCCAGCTGGTGATGAATTTCATGGTGATGCCCATTTTCTTCCTATCCGGTGCGCTGTATCCGCTGGCCAATCTTGGAGTGGTGCTGAGGGTGATTACTCGGCTCGATCCGCTGACGTACGGGGTGGATGGCTTGCGCGGCGCGCTGATCAACCAGTGGCATTTTCATCCAGCGGTGAACGCGGGGCTCCTGGCCACAATTGCGCTGGTCTTCCTGAGCCTGGGCGCGTACCTGTTTTCGAAAATCGAGGTTTAATGCTTTGAAGCTGAATGGATTGAATTTAACCGGATGGTAAGACCGAGAAGCGCACTGGCGCATGGCAAGGTACTGAAGGCCGCGATGGAGCTCTTTGCCGAGCGCGGCATCGATGCAACCAGCATGGACGCGATTGCCGAAGCTTCGAGCGTGAGCAAGGCCACGATCTACAAGCACTGGCCGGACAAGGACAGCCTGGCTCTCGAGGTGATGGCGCATCTCTATGGACTCGACGAGAAGCCTCCAGTCTTCGACTCCGGAGACTTTCGCGCCGATCTGATTGCTCAACTTCAGCATGAGCCGGCGATGGAGCGCAAGGCGATGCGAGAGAAAATTGCGCCCCACCTCATGGGCTACGCGTCGCGGAACCAGGCCTTTGGGCTGGCATGGCGCAATCGGGCGATCGAGCCGGCGCGTGTAGCGTTTACGAACCTGATCAAGCGCGGGGAGAAACGGGGGACTCTGAAACGGGGAATCGATCCTGAGGTGGGACTCGCCCTGCTGCTCGGTCCGATCATTTATGGAAAATTCTTTCTTACGAAGAAGCTGGGCAGGAAGCCGCCTGAAGATCTTGAGTTGCACACGGCGAATGCGTTTCTGGCGGCATATGGAAAGGCTTCACATAAGGGGTAGGGTCAGGAGTTGCGCAAAGCAAAAGGGCATCCATTGCGGATGCCCTTCTGCTGTTTAAATACTGCTGCTGGCTACGGGAGGTAGTAGCGGAAGGAGGTGAAGAACATGTTATCGATGCCCTTCGGCGAGAGCCCGTTGACACCCGACCAGGTGTTGCGCTCTGCCCAGCTGTACTGGAAGCCCTGGCGGAGGCGTCCGAACTCGCCGCGGTAGATGTCAAACCACCAGCCGACAGTAACTTCCTGAGAATCCTTGGTGTTGACACTGCAGCTTCCCGGCGTCGCCGGGGAGTAGCCGGTCATCGAGCCTGTGGGGGTCGTAGTAGCAGTAGTGCCGGGCAGAGGCTCGGTGCCGCAGCCCGAGGTTGGGTTGTTGTAGAGGCCATAGCCTTCCTCGCCACCGGTCGCGTTGTAGAAGATATTGCGGCCAACATAATCACCGCCATAGTAAGCGTAAAGCTGCAACCTTGGGGTGACGTTCGCTTCTACCGATCCCAGAGCCGAAAAGCCGTGGAGCAGCGCCAGCTGCCCGTCAGGTCTGAGAGTTATATCGGGCACCTGTGCATCGCCGTAGCGCTGCGTGCCATCCCCGTAAAGACCCTCGATCCCAATATTGATCTTCTTCTGATAGGCGAGGTAATGAGCGCTGCCACCAACACCTCCACCGACGGTCCTGTCGTTGTAGGCTCCAGCTGAGCTGCCGCCGACGGTTACGGTCTTTACGCCGGTTATCGGGTTAGTGGTGGTAACCAGAACTTCGTTCGGGAATACGCGGTCACGGAAGAACCGGCTGATTCCAAAGAGCTCAAAGTGGCCATATGGCTTATCAAGAGCTACTTTGGCGATCAGGTCGGGCGCCACGTTATAGGAGTAGGTGGTGACCGGAGCCGAGGACGTTGCGCCCGGAGCGCCCGCGCCATTGTAGAGGCCGCCATTGGTTCCGGTCGCGCCGATCAGGTAGTTCACGGGGCAGGCACCTGGGCCGGCAGCGTTGCAAGTAGGCGCCAGGGTCTGCGCCTGCTCGGCGGCGACGCCGAGAGACAACGCGGGGCTGAAGATTTTGACTACGCGGAACCCGGGCTGACGCTCCCAGATGAAGCCGTTCGTGTAAGCCGCGTCTATGGTGAGCGGAATCCATTCGTTACGGTTGATCAGACCTTTCTGGTAAGGGGTGGCAAGACTCCACTGTTGGCCGCCGGTGATGACCCAGCCGTTGTTGAACTGTCCCTGCGCCCAGATCTGGCGCTGGCGCATTACGTAGCTGTTGGATTCGTTATTGTTCGATGTGACTCCTGTGCCGAGCCAGTCTGCTTCGTAGTAGCCACGAAGGGTTGCGTTGGGAACCTTGCCTTGTACCAGCAAGGCCACACGCGACTGGCGGCCGGATGCAAAGAACTCGGAGATGTTCCCAGCATTCGCTGTGCTAAAGGGGATGCTGGTGAATGGCGTATTGATGTCCGCTGCCAACGCACGGGTACGGTCGACTGTCGCGAATTCTATAAAGCTGCCGGTCGGCGACAGGGTGACACCCTTGAAGTGGATGGAGTCAGGATTTTCGAACTCCTTCTTTACCTGTGCCTGGTTGTCCTGGAGTGTGGTCACAAGCGACTGGTTGTTGGATTTGAGATCTGTAACTGCGCCCTGCAGACTGCTGACCGACTGCGTGTTTTCCGAGATAGCTGCCTGCTGTGACTGGGCTGCCTGCTGTGCCTGCTGCGCCGCAGCCTGTGCTGCCGCAGCCGCCTGCTGTGCCTGCTGGAGCTGAGCATCGCGATCGGCAAGCTGTTGCTTGAGGGTGTCGATCTGCCCGCGCTGCGCGTTCATATCGCTCCGCAGCTCTTCGATCTGTGACTCCACGGATGGCTTCGCCGGAGCTTTTCTTCGAGTGGCGGTCTTTTTCGAAGACGTGCTTGTGCCGTCGGTCGTCTGGGCAAAGCCGGCTGTCAGAGCCGATACCAGAACGAGACTCGCCAGCGCCTTTAGATTGGTGTTCATTTGGCCTCTCATGTTTGAATTACGGTTGCTTCATCAAGAATTGCGAAGTGCTTGAGGTCAAGGTTGCGATGATACTCGACACCCATGTCCTGCCTATTCTGTACTTTGCAGGCACAAAGGCTACGTTTGGGGAAAGCGGCCGTGATCTGGGATCGCAACACACGCAACCCGATCCTGATGGTCGCAGGGAAATGTAAATATCCCGCGAATTTTCGATGAATAACCGGGAAAACTATTAGTTGAAGCCCTGTGTAAAACAGGCGCAATTATTGATGAATCAATAACCTGGACACCATCGTGAAACTGAAACGCCCAGCAGGGAGTCACTCGGTGATAGACTTCTTAGCGGTCGCGAACCCGGCGCTTCGCCTATGTTGAACAAGACGTTTACAGCCCAGCTGCAAAAGAGCCCCAAGCAACGCGGTTGGACTTACGTTGTCTGGCCGGACTCCGTTAACTTCTTTGGAACTCGTGGTCTGGTGAAAGTCATCGGCAAAATGATGGCCATCCGTTTCAAAGTTCTTTCATGGCAATGGGAGACGGCACGCACAAGCTGCCCGTCAAGGCCGAGGTACGGCGCGCGATCGGGAAGCAGGTAGGTGAGACCGTGACCGTTGTGTTTGAAGAGCGAATCAGCCGGGAAGCGTCCCGCTGACCCGCCGTTAAGACAAAATCATTTCGCGCCTGAAGGAGAAGTGGGCGCATTTCCCGCGCTGATCAGATTTGCCAGGATACGGTAAGCGCCCGGAACGGCCTCGGGGAACTGCCGATAGAGCGCATACGCCACGTATATATAGGTTCCCTTGCCATAGGACGCGCGGATAAGTCCGCCGTGCTGCGGATCCTGTCCGGGGTCGTGGCTCTCGGTGGGCGCGGAGTAGTGGCTATCCCAGGTTTCGAGGAAGGAATGTCCTCGCTCCTCCACCCAGCCGTCGAAGTCGGCGGCGGTGATGCGATTCGGCCACTGGAACAGTGGGTCATCGGAGAGAGTGACCGGAGCGGTTTCGTCTATGACCCTTTCGGCGCGGCCAAGTGAGTAGGGATACGGGCCGTAGCTGCCGAAGCCATTGCTCTGGTATTGCACGATCAGATTACCGCCGCGCTGCACATAATCGAGCAGGCGCTTGCTATTAGCGGCCAGTTCCGGTCGGTTGGAGTAGGCGCGAATGCCGATAAGGATGGCGTCGTAGCGGCTCAGGTCCGCGGAGGCGATCTCGGTTGGGCTCAGCATGTGCGGATGTATGCCCATCTGTTCGAGAGCCTGGGGCACGTCGTCGCCGGTTCCCATCACGTAGCCTACGACCAGGTTGGGTGTGATCTTGAGGTCGACTCCGTGGGCGCGGTACGTGGCCGAACGATAGAGGTAATAAGGACGCAATCCGGCATATCCGACGGTCTCGAATCCTTCGCTGAACACATCGTTGCCGCTTTGAGCAGTCGCTTTGATCGTGTAGCTCTCGGAGGCGAGGGATGCCGGATGGATAGTGAATTTGACCGGCGCGGCTTCATTGGCCCGAAGGTGGAATTGAACCGCCGGCGGCTCCATTGTCCAGCCTGCGGGCAAATCCAGGCGCAGCGTGCCGTCCGCGGTTTCCTGCTGGCTGTTTTTGACGGAGATGGTTAGCGGGAAGGCCTTTGACCCGAGCGGAACGATGCCGGCGGAGGAGGCAAGATTGACGGAAATCTGCGGCACGACCACGAGCGGCTGATAGAGATCGCCATAGCCGTGCTCGCGGTGCACCGTCTGCACCACCTGGCCCAGGCGCAGGGGCACGCCGTTGTAGTCAAATTCTGTCCATCCGGCGAGGGGATAGGGCGCGAAGGGCCGATTGAGCAGGTTCGGGTCGGAGATGTCGTAGTAAGCCTGCTCAGTTGTGGGGCGGGTGAAGTAGGGCCGTGTATAGGACGCTTCATGCGGCACGGTGACTCGATAGACAGCATCGCCGGAGTTGCCTGAAGCTGTGTCCAGGCCGGGCGTCCCGAGCCGGGTCGTCTTCCACGCATTCGTGGCTGACGACTCCAGCCACGTCCGTGTGAGGCGCAGAGGGCCACCTGCCGTCCACGGTCCAGCGCTCGAGACATGGAGGCGCACGTCGAACTCGGCTCCGGGAGTGACTGCGGTAAGCGTCTCGTCGGGGAAGAGAGGCAACGCCGCCGGTTTGTCTGCTGTATGCCGAACAACAAGGGCGTTCACCCGAAGTCCGAGAGCCTCGGCGAGCGCGGTGTTGAACTGGGTGAGCTTGATTTCGAGCTCATGAACGATGTTGGCCTTGTCGTCGGCGCTTAATGAACTGGCATTGACGGCGTCGATGAGGTCCTTCGTCTTCTTGTAGCCGATGGCCAGTTCAGGCGCGATCTTTTCCGGGTTCGCGGGCAGATAGCCGAAGGTGGCCGTCATTACGTGCTCGTCGATGTCTTTCAGGGTCGCAGTGAGGAAGGCTGTGTCTCCGTGGCCCAGCGTGGCGATGCCTGGCAGCGAGGTGTCGATGCCGGCAAAGAATCCGCTTTCCGATTCCTTGACCGGAACACTCGAGGCGTAGCGGTGATAACCGACGGAAAACGGTCCGCCGAGGGGAATATTGCCTCCGCCGTTCTGGGACTTCTGCTGGCTCCAGCCCTCGCGAGACATCTGGATATAGGAACGGCCGAGGATCGGGTCGAAGGTGCCCTCGGGGATTTCGATGTCGGTCGAGGGGACGGTATTGCTCCACTGCTCTGTGACATGGTCGTAGAAGTGCACCGGAGACCACTTTTGGGTGGCATAGTCGAAAATGCCCTGACTGGTTGCGGCGAAGAAGGGAATGCGCGCATACACCTTGAGCGGCGACCAGGGACGCAGCCCCTGCGCGATCTGGTCGGGAAAGACGGTTGGGTCGCCGGCGAGTTTGAAGACCTCCTGCGCGGCTTCTCCGGAAACCTGGTGGTGACCGTGGCCGTCGGTGATGTTTCCGGTAAAGACGGAGGTAATGACGAGCGGCCGGTAGAGACGGACGGCTCGCACGACATCGTAGAGAACGCGGTCGCGTCCCCACTTCTCGTGGGCTTCGTCGATGGTCTTCGAGAAGCCGTAGTCGGCCACCCGCGAGAAGAACTGCTCGGTGCCGGAATACTGGTCGGCCAGCAGCAGTTCATTGGTCCGGATCAGCCCCAGCGCATCGTCCTCCTCGCTGGACATGGCGTTCTGTCCGCCCTCCCCACGCGTGAGGGTGAGGATGGCAGTGCGGGCTCCAAAGCCGCGCGACTCCAGCGTGAGCATGCCGCCGTCTTCGTCGTCGGGATGCGCGACGATCATCATGAGGCTGGCCCAGGTGTGCAGCTTCTTCAGCGTCTGCGCAAGGCCGTCGGCGCCGCGGTCTTCCGGCAGCGTGTGGGCGTCAGGTGAAGCGGTGATGGCGGTCTGCCAGGGCGTCACCTGGGCTAACAACGGCGCGGCAAGCAGGCAGGTTAGAGCGACAATAGCGGCAGGGCGCAGGCGAATCAGAACGGCGTCATGCATGTATTGCCAGTGTACAATCCGCGGTTACGAACACGCCCTTCGTGGTCTCTCAGAACTCCATGGAGTTTAATGCGTTAAAGGCCTCGTCGTACTTGCCGTTTTCGGCGGCACAGCTCAGAAACTCGACCCGCTTGACGCAGATCTCAGCCGGCGTAGGTTTGCTCTTAAGGATATCGATCGTCTCGGCGATGAAGTCCGTAAGCGACATTGCACGCGGGTCGGAGGCCTGACCCGAGCCCAGCAGTTCGGTCTGGACATAAGGTGGGATAATCTCGAGCACTTCGACGTTTGTGTCGCGAAGCTGATGGCGCAGCGATTGCGTCCAGGAATGGATCGCGGCCTTGGTGGCGCAGTACGTAGGCGTGACGGTAAGCGGGACATAAGCCAATCCCGACGACACGGTCATCACCGTGGCTTGCGGCTGCTTGAGGAGCAACGGCAGCAATGCGGCGTTCAGGCGCATTGGTCCGAGCAGGTTGGTGGTGATGATGGCTTCGGCGTCGGCCAGGTTTGGCGACTTAAGATCTTCGGGCCTCATGATGCCCGCGTTGTGGATGACGGCGTTTAGTGCCGGGTAGTCCTTCTCGATCTGTGCGGCGAAGGTGCGGATGCTGTCGGCATCTTCGATATTCAGCGTGGCGGATTTCATGCCCGGGTTAGCTGCTGTTGTCTCGTCGAGAACGCTCTTGCGGCGTCCGGCGATGATGACCTGATTATCGTGAGCGTGGAGCGCTTCGGCGAGGCCGCGTCCGATGCCGGAACCGCCGCCGGTGATGAGGATGGTATTGCCAGAAATGTTCAAGCCGTTCTTCTCCTGCCTTGTGAGATAGTCTTGATCTCGAATTCTGCCGATTGGATGCGTCGATACCCTTGAATGATTCGTTGACCGACTCCGCCCAGCCCGCGCCAGCGCTCGAACGCAAAGTCGGACTCAGCAGCGCCATCTCGCTGAACATGATGAACATGATCGGCGTGGGGCCGTTTATCACGCTGCCGCTCGTGGTGGCGGCGATGGGCGGGGCTTTGGGTGGTTCGGGGGCGATCCTGGGCTGGGTGCTGGGCGCGCTGATCGCCATGTGCGACGGGCTCGTCTGGGCGGAACTGGGCGCTGCCATGCCCGAGGCAGGCGGATCGTATGCCTTTTTGCGGGAGATTTATGGCCGGCACAGCGCAGGCCGCCTGATCTCGTTCCTTTACATCTGGCAGCTGGGGTTCACCGCGCCGCTTTCAATCGCGTCGGGATGCATCGGCCTCGCGCAGTACGCGGCTTACCTGTGGCCGGTGCTGAACACTCCCGTGTTCGACGGACACCTGCACCTAGTGAGCCTGGTCGCGGCTACAACATGCGTAACTGCCGTAGCACTGCTCTATCGCAATGTGGGAACGATTGCACGCATGGCCTGGGTAATGACGGGCGGCGTGCTGCTCACCATTGGAGCAGTGATTGTTGCCGGCGCAATGCACTTTCATCCCGCGCTACTGGCTATTCCAAAGGGAGCATTCACGCTGAACTCGGGATTCTTTGAGGGGCTCGGAGCCGCAACACTGCTGGCCACCTACGACTATTGGGGCTATTACACGGTGTGCTTCCTTGGCGGAGAAGTGAGAGAGCCGGGGCGAACGATTCCGCGCGCCGTGCTGTGGTCGATCGCGATCGTGGCGGCTTTGTATCTGGCCATGAATATCAGCGTCTCGAGCGTGATTCCGGTGGCGGAGTTGACGCACGCAGGGAATGCAAAGTTCGCCGTGGTTGCAGTGTTGATGGAGAGGACATTTGGCGGAACGCCTGCAAAAGTGCTTGCGCTGCTGGTGATGTGGACGGCGTTCGCGTCGGTGTTTTCGCTGCTGCTGGCGTACTCGCGGGCTCCCTACGCCGCTGCCGTCGACGGAAACTATTTCCGTGTCTTTGCGCGGCTGCATCCCCGGTACAAGTTCCCCAATGTATCGCTGCTGGCGCTGGGCGCGATAGCGACGGTGTTCTGCTTCTTCGATCTGTCGCAGGTGATTGTGGCGCTGGTGGCGATTCGCATTCTGCTGCAGTATGTGCTGCAACAGGTGGGTGTGATCGTGCTCCGAGTGCGCGACCCCGGGCTGCAGCGGCCCTTCCGGATGTGGCTCTATCCGCTGCCGCCACTGTTGGCTCTGGCTGGATTTATCTTCATTCTTCTCTCGCGACGCGATGCCACAAGAGAAATGATCTACGCGGCCGTGATTGCGGCGACGGGGAGCGGCTTGTATCTGTTGCGAGCACGGCGTAGGCGGGAGTGGCCGTTTGCGGGATAGCGGTTGTACGACAATTCTCATAACAGCTACTTCTCAGACGGCAAGTGATCGCGGTACCGATCCCAATGCGTGACGATCGCATCGACAACCGGATGCCCAACAGCGTAGGCGGCTTCAAGTGACGGGAGGTAGGCTCCATACTTGCCGACCTTCTGCTCGGCGAGGCTTTCGGTCGCATTCAAACCGGCGGCCTGCTGATCGTAGTTGCTGACGGTGCGCAGGACCAGTACACGACGTAAATCTACCTTGCCGGCATGAGCGAGGAAGGTGAGCGATTGCAGGGTGCCTGTGTCTTCCATTCCCGAGACAACGAAGTTGCCTTTGCCGCCCGTGTAGTAGCGCACCCAGGCGTTCGCCCATTCGTCCATCTTTTTGCCATGCCAGAAGGTTGAGGCGGAAACATCGTCTCCCTCGCTCACAAAGGGCGGGCGCTGCGCGGCGGCCTGCTCAAAGTGCGAGCGCTTCTCCTGCATGGCGGCTGTGTCCGTGAGGGGAATGTTCTTCGTCAATTTGAAAGCCCAATCGACGAGATCGATGTCCAACTCATAGATTTGGCCGTCCGGCGGAGTAGCCGGCTGTTCGTAGGGCACAGACTTGCGCAGCGGAACGTAACCGGTCTGCCAGTTGGCGGGGATTTCACGCGCGTCGATTTCATAGGCGAGATCTCCGTCCACCACCCGGCGTACCCACACAGCCGATCCGAGTGAAACATCAGCGGGGTCGCCCCCGGCGATGCCTGCCACCAGCCAATAGGCATGGGTGAGATCGAAGCGCGAGTCGAGGCCGAGGGCCATGATGGTTGCCGCAGCCTTCGCGGTGCCCACTCCGGTAAGCACGCCCAGGACACCCTGATCGTTCATGCGCAAATGATGAAACCCGGCATCGAAAGGAAGCACGCGATCGAGATGAGCGCGTTCCACCCAATACTGGTACTCACCCGGAGTATCGCCCGTGTCTTCGCCGGCTTCGTACATGGCAACGATGACCACCTTGATGACAATCGGCGCAGCCGGGGCCGCCGCGTGAAGTGCGCACGCACCGAGACAGAGCAGCAGGCAAAGCAGACCACGACGCATCTGCATGGAGTTTCCTTGAGTGTCGGATGACTCGACGTGTTCAGACTAACTCAGTGCATCGGATCGCGGACTTAAAAAGCAAGCCAGCTATCTACATCGATAGCTGGCTCATATATCGATCAAGAGACGAGATTAAAACTTGTAGATCATGTCCATACCGAAGAAGAGTTGATTTCTACTCTTACCGTCGTTGTATCCCCGCGCATCCCAGGAGTGGTCAAAGCGGAGTTCGGGACGAAACATCACTGTGTTGCCGATGTACTTGGTTCCGTAGAGAGTATTTTCTGTATATTTCCCAGGAATGCCGGTACGCTGCCCCTTCTTGTCGTCGAGGAAGTCGGACCGGAATCCAAACATGAACTTCGAATTCACATCGCGGTTTATGTAGTTGACAATCGCATACTCAGGGGCGGTGCAACGAAGCTCACCGGCTAAACAAAAGGCGCCATTTGCACCAAGCTCCGGCGTCACCGGATTTGCTACGTTTCCAGCAACGTTGGGCACCTTGCGCTCATACATGTACCAGGTCTCAGTCGCGCTGTGCCACTTACTGTTGAACTTGTGATACCAGGTGAAGTCATAGTCCTGCAGGTTATTGTAGGCATACACTCCGTTATTGATGCCGTTTGCGCAGCCGTAGAAATTGTCATTGTTGGTTTTTGTGGAGTAATTCAGGCAGGCGATGGCTGAGGGCTTCGCGTCCGGGGTCCACAGGGCGACGTCATGACCACCGGACATGCCAAACTGGATGATCCATTGTTTGTTTAGTTTGAGGGTGGCGTAGATCCCTGTGTCAGTGAACGGATCGATCGTGTAGAGCAGTGAGTGCGTCATGTTGTAGTTGTTCGGCGCCAACTGCGCTTCAATGCCGGGAACCGAGAGGAAGCGGCCGATTCGAATGTTAAGGCCGTCCTTTACCGGAAAGTAGAGATCCAGATATTCGAGGACGGGATCGAAGCCATACTGCCGGTTGAACTTTAAGAGCTGCTGGCTGAAGTAACCGAGCGCTGTCGTGAAGCGATAGTCGATCCCATAGAACGCTGTGAGATGAAATCCCCAATCGAAATGGGTATTTTGCACGGTGTTGGGCAATCGTTCGATGTACACGACTGCCTGATTCATTTCTATCTTGTCCGGGAAGATGTCATAGGAAACCGGGAAGTTACTTTGACCTGAGGTGCTGAAGTTGAAGCTGCCTGCGACCCATCCATATACCTTCGTGCGACTATTTTCATGATTGAGCGCAGCCATCAAAGGATAGGTGTTTCCATCGGGGGCGCCTATATCGGGTGAACCTCCGTATCCCCAATCCGAGAACGGAAATGGAGGCGAATCTATCGGAGCTGGAAGGCCGCGCTTTGCGGGGGAAGGCGTAATGGGATTTGTGCCAGCCCAATCCTGCCGATAGAACTGGGCAAGCCTGTGGAAGAAATTTCCAGTTAAGTCGGACGCGCTCGGAACGCTTTGGCCGCTGACCGATTTCTGTGGATCTTCCCATGTGAATGTTCTCGGTCCTCCCGCCAATCCGGAGTCCTGTGCGTTCTCTGACAAATCAAATGAATAATTCCTTGCGGCAAATACCTGGGTTGAGGTGCTGCCGGATTCCGGATCGTCAGCGGCCGTACCGGCCTGCCCGAAACAGAATGGCTGCAGAAAAAAGAAAAAAGCAATCAATGTGACCACGAGCCAAGTCGGGTTGCGCCGGAATGCCGTGGTCCCAAAACTTCGTAGTTGCATGCTTGTGTCTCCTGACTAGTCGCTAAAGTTCACCGTGGCTCATTGCTCAAAAAGCGCCGTTTCAGCAAACTCTTCAGTTTATAAAGCCAAGAGTAAGTACCAGCTAAAGGCGACGTAAGTAAACCATAAAGCTTCCGGATTCGCCTTCGGTTCTTTAGAAAGATCAGGTTAGCAGCGAGAACGTGGCCGGGGAAACCAATCCTTACGTTCTATTAATGATTTCTTTACGTGTCCCTGATGTGTGGGGTGAGCTCCTATTCCCGGGGCCGATCGAATCGGAACAGAGAGACGAGTGGCGGATCCGGTGCTTCAAGGGCGTGCATGCGCAATCACAAGGGCTGTTCAGTCTATTTCCTGCCTCTGTTCCTTTCCGTGGTCTTCTTGAAGCCCTGGATCGCATTCGCGGGAACGGGGCAGGAATCCGCTCCTCCAGATAACCCAGTTGCTTCGACAGCATCGGTGACGGGAACAGCCCCCCTTGCCGATTTGATGGATTTGAACCGTTATTTTGGAAGCCTGGCGCAAAGTAGCCCAGGCGGTGTCCCCACTGCTCCCACGTCGCCCGTTAAACGCGGCTTCTTTACGCGTCTCGGTCATGCGTATCTGGATGACTGGACCGGAAACGCTAGTGGCTTTCCACCATCGCCTGAGCCAGCACGGCGCGGCACACCCGCACCGATCAGTTCGCCGCCCTTTCCTTCGTCAGATTGGCCGATCGGAGGCACAGTGGTGATCGGCGCATCGGATGGCCAGACCTATCCGCTGATGCAGGCGATCAATGAAAACAAGACCCGCTTCAAGATATACGGCTGGGTCGATATAGGCTATAACGCCAGCACCTCGAACAAGGGCAAATACGCGAACAACGAAACCGCCTATGACGTAATTCCGAACTCGATTCAGCTTGACCAGGCCGTTCTGTATTTTGAGCGTTTGGAGGACACGGTACAGACAGACCACGTGGATTGGGGCTTTCGTTTCGCAAATCTCTATGGCCTTGACTATCGCTACACAACCGCGAAGGGCATCTTCAGCCAGCAGCTGCTTTCCGGTCCGAGTGGTCAACAGTATGGATACGATCCGGTGATGTATTACTTCGATCTGTACATCCCGAAAGTAGCCCAGGGCATGATTGTTCGTGTCGGACGATATATTTCGCTGCCGGATATCGAGGCACAGCTTGCACCGAATAACTACACATACAGCCACTCGATCACTTATACCTATGACTGCTACACGCAGAGCGGCATCGTCACGACAACAAAATTCAATGACCACTGGACTTTTCAGGCGGGAGTCTCGGGCGGATGCGAATCGGCGATATGGATATCCAATGCAAAGCTCACTGGAACTACCTGCTTGCAGTACACGTGGTCCGATGGCGGCGATGTCCTCTACGGCTGCGCAAACTCGCTGAACTCCGGTAAGTATGCCTATAACAATCTGGATGCGTACTATCTCACCTGGTATCACAAGTTCAACGCAACCTGGCACACGGCCACGGAGTCCTGGTACCAGTGGGAGAGTGAGGTGCCGAACTTATGTTACGGACTGACCCCATGTATAAGTTATGGGCCGAATGCGAACATTGGTGCGAACGCTGGGTCGATAACCTCTCCGTCACTCATTACCGGAGCCAACGGAGCACAGTGCAATCCGACGCAAACCCACTGCTACGCGCCGGAAGTCGCAATCGTGAACTATATCGAGCATGAATTCAATAACCACCACTCATCGTTCACGATTCGCAACGAATATGTGAATGATTTTGCCGGACAGCGCACGGGGTCGAAGACAGCCTATACAGAATCCTTGTTCGGTTTCAACTTCTGGGTGGGGACCACGATAACCTTTCGCCCTGAGCTGCGATACGAGCACTCGTACAACGTTCCTGCTTATGATTCGCCTTTCATCAGTGGTGCGAACGGCCCGCCGACGAAGTCGAGTCAGCTAACGTTTGCTGGGGACCTGATCTGGCATTTCTAACGCGGCGTCTTCAGGCCTTCCGCCACTTTGCCAACTTTAAGCTCACTCACCGCGCGGTAGGCCTGATTGATGGCGCAATCCGTGTAAGCGTAAGCATCTGCGTCTGCATTGGCAATGGCAACGCGGCCGTAGGGCTGGCGCGCAGTAACGCAAGGAAGAGCACCCCGCTCAAGCCAGAAGGGGTCCCAGAGTGAGTTGTACTGGTAGGCGTAGCCGTGCGGCCAGCGATTGACGGTGATGGCCGCGATGTCACGTGCGGGATCGAACCCGCCTGCGCCAACGCTGCGCGCAAGCTGGTCGCGGATGTTGCGCTCGAAGGTGTCGAAGGGAGTTTCGTATAAATCCTCGCGTCCGGCACGATGTTGGTCTCTGCTCGGGAGGCCCGGCGAACAAGGATACCGGTGCATGGTGAGCACAATCGGCTCGGAGGGTTTCGTCGTGCAGCGATATTCGCCGATGCTGACACGATGATCGAGGCTGGCCTCGCTGAAGTAACATCCGGGCGAGTAGATACTGGCGGCTTGCAGCTTCTCGAAGCTCTGCCAGTTGCGGATCGCGACGTTGGTATAGACGATCGGAACCTTCTCGGCTGAGCGGAGAGCGGCTTTCTGCTCGGGGGGCAGTTCGTTGGTGAGATAAGGAATGACGGCGTGCCAGCAGGCGAGAACGCAGTGTGCGGCTTTCACCGTGTAGAGCTTGCCCTGTTGCACGTAGGAGAGCTCTACCTCTTTGGCGGTCGAAACATCGCCGAGATGGCGCACGCGAACAACAGTGCTGTTAAGGCGGATGCGCGTGGTGTTGCCGGGCCGATCGAGCTGATCGTAGCGAACCTGGGCGGTGACGATGTCCGATGCTGAGTTGCCGGGAACGGCATTCGGAACAAGTGACCGGACGAGCAGGCGCGCGATCGAAGAATTTCCGTCGGGGAAGTGGAAGAAGTAAGCCTCCGCTTCGTCGTTGCGGATGGCGTCGCGTCCCATCCCCGGACCGGGACCGGGCGATAGCTTGAGGCCATTGAAACCGGGAAGGCCCAGTCCCCATGCATCCTGCGCGGAGACGGCATCAATGCCAAGTCCGTAAAGCGGCTGCGGATGAGGCTGCAGTAGTGCGATCACCTGCGGATCGACCTTGACGACGTTGGCGAGATAGTCGGCATAGCTGAGGCGCGCGAGCTTCGCCTTCTTCTCGTCAGAAGTGAGCCCCGGATACAGGTCTTCGTCGAGCGTGTAGAGGCGCTTGACATCGGCAACGGCCTTCGGCGACAGCGGAGCCTGCGCGGCAAACTCCTGCCAGTTCTTTCCTTCAGGGTCGTCAGTGGCGGAACCCCATCGTGAATAAGGGCTCGCGACGAGCCGGTCCGCGCCGAAGGTCTCCCGGTCGAAGAAAATCTTCTGCTTCAAACCGAGCGAGCGATAAAGCGCGTCGTTATTGTGCGCTGCGTAGGATGAGACGTCGATGCCAAGCTCGTGAACCACGCGCCTGGCCACGGGGCTGTAAGGAGCAGGGCTTTCGATCGAGTAGGTTCCTCCGTATCCGAGCAGGGCAGTCCCGTTGACTTCGAATTCGTTGCGCTTGGCATGGCCGCCGAAATCGTCATGGTTCTCGAGGATCAATACTCGCGCCTGCTCGCCGGCAGCTTCGTGGAAGAACCGTGCCGACGAGAGTCCGCTGATTCCGCCTCCGACAACGACGAGATCGTAAGTTTCTCCTGTGTCGATCGGCTTCGCGGCCGTTCGCCAGAAGCTGCCGTCGCGCAGGCTGTGCGCTGTCTCGAACGACCCCTGGTGGCTGCCGCGCATGCCGTGGAGCGCCGGCGGATCGTAGCTGGGGCGATCCTGCGGTTCGGGAGCCGGAGTTTGTCCGAAGAGACCCGCGCCGGGTGAGATGGCGGCAGCTCCAATGGTCATGGCCGCTCCGTTCATAAAGTCGCGACGGGTTATCTTGCGGTCCATCCCCAGTTCTTTGTCGGTAAAGGCCATTCGTAATTTAGTCTCCGGCGAAGTTAGCGCAACAAGTGTTGCGCGGCGATTTCTCCTGTGCTCACCGCGCCTTCCATAAAGCCCTGCCAGTCAGCGATGTGCTCGCCGGCAAAGAGCACCTTGCCGTGGGGCTGTTCAAGCAGGGGACGAATGCGGAAGCTCTGGCCGGGGCGATAGAGAGCATACGCGCCGTGTACCCATGGATCATCCTGCCAGGGCTGATCGACGGTGTCGATAAGTGCGGCTGCGGCGTCTGGAGAGACGGCATTGAGATCGTGCATTAGCTGGAACTGGCGGTCCACTTTGGTTTGCGAGGCGAGTACATCGGCCTTGTCTCCGACTGCATAGGAGCAGAGAATGCCGCGTGGTCCCGGCTGCCCCTGCGTGCTGTGGAAGTACTCATGCGAGGTCTCGTCGCTCATCAGCGAAAAGTCTTCGGCGGGCCAGAAGCGGCGATCGAAGAGCATCTGCGTCTTGATGATGCGGCAATACTCGAGCTCGTCTGCGGCTAGAGATTTGGCCGGCGAGAGCGGCGGATCGAACTGGACGGAGTTGAGCACCGAAGCCGGCGCCGCAAAGATGCAGGAGTCGGCGGTAAATTTTTCGCTTGCTGTCGAGACGGTTACCCGTCCGGCACGCTGCGTGATGGATTTCACGGGCGAGCTGAGATGCAACGCGCCGGGAGTAAGATGCGCCGCGAGCGCCTTGATGAGCAAAGTGTTTCCGCCGCGAACGTGGAGGTCCATCTCATCCGTGCTCTGAGGATTGAGGTAGTCCGCGTCAACGTATTCACCGGCAACGCTGAAGGCGGAGATCTGGCGAATCGATTCGCCGAAGTCAGTGGAATCCATGATTTCGCGGATGCGGCGGTCGTTGTCGGTCATGCCGATCTTGCCCAGCCATGTCCACCAGTCGTACTGGTCGAGATGGCGCTTATCCTGATCGGTGTAGTGCTTGTACTGCTCCACGAAGCGCTGCCAGGCGGAGTGCGATTCGGGCGAGAAACCCCAGTCCCCTGGACCGTGCAACTGTCCGTGCTGCAGGAGCCAGACCCGGTTGGCGTGGGGCTCGAGCGGGATGTTGAGCTCCTCCGCCAGCGCACGAATTTGTTTGTGACTTTTGCCGATCCACTCGCCGCCCATCTCGCAAACCAGCTCCGGAGCCTGTGCAAAGTTGTGAGACCAGACACGGCCTCCAGGACGGTTGCGGGCTTCGAGCACGGTGACGTTCCAGCCCGCTGCTGACAACCGATACGCCGCGGTGAGCCCGGCAAATCCCGCGCCGACGACAATGCAGGAGTGTGTGGGCTTTGCCGCTTTGGTCTGGGCGTAAAGCGGCAATCCGCAAGCCGCGATGGCCGCATTGACGAGAAACGCACGGCGAGTGAGAGAAGCGAGAATGGTTTTGTCTTTGGTCGTAGTTTGCGCGTCTTGCGGTGCGGGGTTCACTGTGTTGCTCCAGTAATTATGGGAGTCGGGGTAATTTCGGGAGTTGGTGCGGGTCCTGCTTCACCGCCCGTGATGAGTCGCTGCGAAATAAAAATCGCGACGACCGAGAAGACAAAGATGATCGTTGAAATGGCATTCATCGCCGGAGTAGCGCCGCGCCGCAGCCGCGACCAGATTTCGAGCGGCAGAGTGTTCTCGCGGCCAATCAGGAAGAAGGTCACCGCGATTTCATCCATGGAGAGCGTGAAGACCAGCAAAGCCGTGCCAAGCAGCGAAGTTCGCATCAACGGAAGCACGATGCGCCAGAGCGTTTGCAGCCCGTTTGCGCCCAGGTCCGCCGAGGCCTCTTCGAACGAGCGATCAAGTTTGGCGAAGCCCGCGAAGATTTCTGTTGTCGCGACGGCAGTCAGTGCTGTCGCGTGACCAAGAATGACGGTGGTCAAGCTCAGATGAAATCCGCCGCTCACTACAAGCATCAGCAGCGAGATGCCGGTGATCACTCCTGGGACGATAAGCGGCAGCAGAATCAATCGCTGGAAGGCGGCCTTGCCGGGAAATGCGTAGCGGTCGAGCGCGTAAGCCGCCGGAAATCCGATGAGGATGGAGATGACAACCGCCGCCAGTGCGACGATGGCACTGTTCTCAACCGCGCTCCACATGGCGGAGTCGGCGAAGAGCACGCGATACCAATCGAACGTGAGGTGGCGCGGCGGAAAACCGCCCACTCCATCGCGATTGAAGGAGTAAACGATCAGCACGGCGATCGGGAAATAAAGAAAGGCGTAGGCGCAGCCCGCAAAGCCGGTGAGGAGAATGGGTTTGCGTGCGAAGTTCATGCGAGCCCCTGGCGGCGCGCGAGTCTTTGCGTGACAGACAGAATCGTCACCACGATCAACAGGATGACCACAGCGACAGCAGCGCCGAGCGGCCAGTTGTAGTCCGCGCCGAAGAGATTCGCGACGATATTGGCGATCATCACGCTGCTTGGGCCGCCCAATAACAGCGGCGCGAGGAAGTCGCCGAAGCTGAGCAGGAAGGCCAGGGTGGCTCCGGAGATGACTCCAGGCAGCGAGAGCGGCAGAATCACGCGCAGGAAAGTCTGCCACGGCCGCGCGCCGAGGTCACTCGATGATTCGAGTAGCTCGCGCGGAATTTTTTCGAGCGACGCGACCACCGGCAACACGACAAATGGCACATAGATGTGCGTGAGCGTGACGATCACTGCGAATGGACTATAGAGGAAAAAGCTGAGCGGGTGCCGCGCCGCGTGCAGCCAGAGCAGAAGTGTGTTGAGCACGCCTTCGTTGCCGAAGATGACCTTCCACGCATACGCGCGTACAAGATAGCTGACCCACAGAGGAATAATGACGGCTTGATAGAGCAGATGGCGGTAGCGTCCCGAGTGATAGACGAGAAAGAAGGCCAAAGGATAGCCGATCAGAAGGGACAACAATACGACGGAAAACGCGATGCGCAGCGAGCGGAGAATGACGGTGAGATAGAGCGGGTTAGTGAAGAGATGAACGTAGTTCGCCAGCGTGGCGTGGTGCTGGATCTGTTGAAATTCGCTAAGGCTCCAAAAGCTGTAACAGAAGAGGAGGCAGTAGGGAAGGAACAGAAAGAGCGCGATCCACGCGAAGGGTGGAAGCGTGACGAGCAGTGCGTTCCGTCGTGTCGATCGCATAGACTAATTCTTCTCCTGCGCAGCGTCTTCGAGGGGAACGCAGTCTTCTGCCCGGAAGGTGAAGTGCTGAGATTCGCCGCCGCCGAGAGGCGAAGTTAGACGCGCAGTCAACTCGATGCCTCCGGCACATCGCAGCGTGACCAGCGTATTGGCGCCGTGAAATTGTTCAGTGAGCACCTGCGCCTGAAATTGCACAAGAGCATCGCTGGTGATTGCGGACGCCGGCGCGATGGCCTCGGGGCGTAGTGAGAAAACCGCCGGACCATCCGGAAGCTGCGTGGGCAGCGAGAAGATTCCGCAATCTGCAACGCCTTGTTTGACTACGCCGCGCAGCAGGTTGCTCTTGCCGAGGAAGCTCGCCGAGTAGGCAGTGCGCGGCCGGGCGTAGATCTCCCGCGGCGTTCCGCACTGCTCAATCTTTCCCCGGTGCAGCAGCACGACTCGGTCCGAGATGGCCAGAGCCTCACTCTGGTCGTGGGTCACAAAGAGAAATGTGATGCCGAGGTCCTGTTGCAGCAGCTTGAGCTCGCGCTGCATTTCGACGCGCAGGTTGGCATCGAGCGCAGAGAGCGGCTCGTCGAGCAGCAGCACTTTGGGGCGATTGACCAGCGCCCGCGCCAGCGCCACTCGCTGCTTTTGTCCTCCGCTGATCTGCCGGGGAAAGTGTTTCGCGAAGCTGTCCATGCGAACCTTGGTGAGCGCTGCTTCGACGCGCGATTTCGCTTCCGTGCGGTCGCATCCGCGCACTCGCAGGCCGTAGGCGACGTTGTCGAAGACGCTCATGTGCGGGAACAGGGCGTAGCTCTGGAATACGGTGTGAATGGGGCGGCGGTGCGGCGGCAGCGTGTCGAGCCGCTGACCTTCCAGAAAAATCTGTCCGGACGTGGCCTGCTCAAACCCGGCAACGATGCGCAGCAAAGTCGTTTTGCCCGAACCGCTTTCGCCCAGAAAAGTAAGAAATTCGCCGCGCTGGATATCGAGTGAGATGGACTCGAGCACACAGTGCGCTCCGAAGCTTTTGCCTATGTCTTCAATGCGCAGAAAGGCGGCTTCAGCCGGTGGTGCGGCAGCTTCGAACTGAACTTCGGCAGGACGACTACTCAATCAGCCTCCCGCGTGGGAATTGTATGGTTCATTGGCTGGCCTTCACTTCGTTCCATATCTCGGTGTATTTCGCGCGGCGTGGCACGTCTTGCCAGAAGACAATCTGCTTCTGATAGGCGTCGATGTCGTCGAGGTGTAGCCCGTGGCGCTGATCTGCGGTCATTAAAGTAGCGGCTTGGGGATTCGCCGGAATGTATCCCGTCACGTCGCTGAGCTGTTTCTGCGTCCGCGTGGAGATCATGTAGTTCAGCAGCGCGTAGGCGAGGTCCTTGTTCTCGCTCGACGACGTGATCATGAGGTGGTCGATCCAGCCGGTTGTCCCCTCAGCCGGAATTTCTTCTTCGATCGGCATGCCGGCCTTGCGGAGCTGGTTGGTGACCAGCGGCCAACCCATCGCCGCAATCACTTCGTGGTTCTGAAATAGGTTGGTGAGCTCGCCGCCCGTGGTCCAAAGCTTGCGGACATTCGGCTTGAGCGCGATCAGTTTCGTCTTGACCTGTTCGAGCTGCGCGTCACTCAAGTTGTAGATGGCCGTTGGATCTTGCTTGCCGAATCCAAGCACCTGCGCTGCCATGTAGACCGACGAGAGATCGTCCCAGAGCGAGAGCTTGCCCTTGTATTTCGGATCCCAAAGATCGGCCCAGGCTGTTGGCATCTGAGCGAACGCAGTCTTGTCATACAAAAGGGGGTTCGGTCCCCAGGTGAGCGGAACGCCATAGACCTGCCCGGCATTTTTGACCAGCGGCATGCTTGTCAGCGTGGGAGAAACCTGGGAGTAGTTCGGAATCTTCGATAAATCCAGCGGAGCCACCAGCCCGGAGCGGGTCAGCATCGTAGCGACGTCGCTCGAGGGCGAGATGACGTCGTAGTTTGAGGCTGCTCCGCCGCGAAGTTTGGCCACCAGCTCGTCGCTCGAGCCCATGTAGGCGGCGACCACCTTGCATTTGCATGTGGCTTCGAATCCCTGGATGAACGAGGTATCGGCGTAGCCCTCCCACACAAGAAGACTCAGAGTCGGCGTGGGCTTTTTGCAACTGGAAAGAAAGGCGAACCCAGCCAGGAGGCAGAAAGAGAAGAATCTCTTTGCGTTCGTTCGCGGGCTGAACAAGTGCTGCTCCTAAGATCGCGGAGTTCCCTTGAGCGGGCAACTCGTAAGAATGATTCACGGAAACTGGCCAGGTGTTCCGATGAAGTGGGCCGATGCTGCCGCCCCATTCCAGTTTGCCTGATATGCGAACGGCGCGCGGCGCTACACGTTTTCCTTGACACAGAATGCAAAATTTACTAAGTTTTGCAAAATTACTACAAGGTTTTCCGCATGGCAACGACTTTCCTGAGAAACTAGCAAGAGACTGAAAACGAGCGGGACCCGCCACAGCCTGTACAGGCTGAATCACCTCAAAAGGGACGCGCCGCAATGGCATCTTCTTCGAACAACGACGGCTGTCGAAGCGCGCCAGGTAAATGCTCGCGCGTAAGCACACGTCCGTTCCGAAGAGTTTCAGGTCATTTAAAGGCCAAGAAGCGGATCTTTCCCCAGATTCTATCCCGGCATTTCCGGATTGCTACGACATATTGCCGCCAGCGCTGGTTTCTGCGTTACGCGCGGAGTGAGTCGCTTCTTCGCCTGCGATCTTCTGCGCTCGGCTTGCAGGCGGCGAGCTGTCACTCGATGGCGTCCGCTCTGCCTTGTTGAATTTTTGACGGCCCTAAATTTTGAACAGCGTTAGGGCAAAGGAAGAATCGTATGCATCAGCTTCTGGAAAAAGAACTGTCGACATTTGAATCGCGCACCCCAGGATCCCACGCAGCACTTAAGAAAGCCCAGCCCCGTCTTCCGCTCGGCGTAGCCAGCAACTTTCGCAGCTATGAGCCCTGGCCCCTGTTCGTGAAGGACGCTAAAGGCTCGCACATCCACGATCTGGACGGCAACGAGTACATCGACTTCAACCTGTGCTTTGGCGCGTTGATGGCGGGGCATTGTCATCCGGCGGTTATGGCCGCCGTGCAGGAGCGGTTGGAGATCGGCACCATGTTCGGTATGCCGCACACGCTCGAGTATGAGTTGGCCGAAGAAATTTGCCAGCGCTTTCCAGTGGAGCAGGTCCGCTTCGGAAGCAGCGGAACCGAGGTGACCATGCACGCCATCCGATTGGCCCGCGGCTTTACGGATCGCGACAAGATCATCAAGATGGAAGGCGGCTACCACGGCGTACACGACTCCGTGATGGTGAGCATGAAGCCCAAGCTCGACCTTTGCGGCGATCCCGACCGCCCCAACCAGGTGCCCGCCGGAGCCGGCGTCCCCGCCGACACGGTGAAGAACACACTCATCGCGCAATTCAACGACCTGGCTGCCGTCAAGCGCCTGTTTGCGGAGAACCCTAAGCAGATTGCGGCCATCATCGTAGAGCCGATCATGATGAATATCGGCATCTGCATGCCGGAGCCGGGTTATCTTGAAGGCCTTCGCGAGATATGCACAAAGGAGGGCGCGCTGCTTATCTTTGACGAAGTGAAGACAGGAGCGAAGCTGGGACGCGGCGGCGCCTGCGAGTACTTCAACATCAAGGCCGACCTCGTCACGCTGGCCAAATCCATCGGCGGAGGCTTTCCGTTGGCTGCCTTTGCCACCAGCAGGGAAGTGATGGACATGATCGCGCAACAGAAGGTTTTCCATGCCGGGACGTATGCGACCAATCCGCTGGTGATGGCGGCCGGTATCGCGACCTTCCGCGAGGTGCTTACGCCGGAGGGCTACGCGCACATTGAGAAAATCGGCGATGTGCTCGTCGAGGGCTACAAGCAGATTGTGAAGAAGAACGGCATCGAAGGCTACGTTGAGAGCGCGGGCTCAAACGGCGCGTTGCTGTTCTATGCGAAGAAGATTCGCAATTACCGCGAATGGCTCGCGGTCGACACAGACCTGTGGAGGCTCTACTGGTTTGGGATGCTCAACCGTGGCGTAATGCCGCAGCCATATTGGTGGGACGAGCAGTGGACGCTCTCCGTCGCGCATTCGATGGCGGACATCGATCGCCACCTCTCGGCATTTGAAGAAGTGGCGCCAGCCATCGCGCAGGCGCAGCAGGAGAGCTCGGTGCAGGTGGTCGGCTAGTCCAAAGCGGGTATTTTCGGGCTGGAGGCAGCCGTTGGCAAAAATCGGGCCAAAAATGGGCGGGGGCGCCAATCACACGCCGGGTCTCAAGCGCGTTCTGGGGCGCGGAGACCTGATTCTGCTGTTCATTGTTGCGGTCGCAAACCTCAACATGGTGCCGCCCATCTCCGCCTCCGGACCGATCACCCTCTGGCTGTGGGTGGCCGCCCTGCTCTTCTACTTCTGGCCACAGGGAGCCGCAGTCACCGAGCTATCACAGAAGTGGCCCGGAGAAGGTGGCATCTATCTATGGGCCAAGCGCAGCTTCGGCGAGCAGCACGGGTTTTTCGCCGGATGGTGCTACTGGCTCTCAAATGTTTTCTACCTACCAACGGTGGTACTCTCATGCATCGGCGTCGGACTGTACGTCTTCGGGCCGAACATCCAGGAGCTGGAGCACAATCCGTACTTCACCTCCGGCCTGGCCATCGGAATCCTCCTCTTCCTGCTGGCCCTCAACATTCGCGGTCTCTCTCTCGGCAAGTGGATCAACAACCTCGGCGGCGTGGGCACAGTGGGCGGAGGCGCGGTGGTGATCCTGCTGGCCGCGCTCACGCTGCACCATCACGGCTCTGCGCTGCACCGCGCCGATCTGCATATGCAGCTCAATGACTGGCGATTGTTCGCGGTTTTTGGAACGATCTGCTACAGTCTCGTCGGACTCGATCTCGCGTCCATCATGGGCGACGAGATTCGCGAGCCGAAGCGCAATCTGCCTATCGCAATCTTCTGGGGCGGGCTGGCTGCGGCGATTATCTATCTCGGGACAACCAGCGCCATGCTTATCGCCGTGCCGCACGAGGAGATCGGCATCCTCTCCGGCATTCTGCAGGCGATTAATGTGATGGCGCGGCATAATGGGCTCTTGTTTATAGTCGCCCCGCTGGCGTTTCTGGAGTGCATCGCGATCCTCGGCACGGCCTCCGCATGGTTCAGCGGCGCTGCACGCCTGCCGTTTGTCGCGGGCATCGACCGCTATCTGCCGCCGATCATCGGCAAGATCCATCCCCGCTATCAAACTCCGTACGTCAGCCTGATCGTCTATGCCGCGCTGTCGTCGTTGCTCACGCTCATGAGCTTTCTCGGTGTTTCGGTCGGCGAGGCCTATCTCACCCTGCTCGATCTT
>JABCZC010000048.1 GCA_013289875.1 Acidobacteriota bacterium
GAGATGCCTTCGCAGTCGCTGCTCCAACTCCGGGCCGTAATCCTGCACCCAGCGCCAGATTGTTGTGTGATCGACATGGAGACCGCGCTCTTCCAGCAGCTCCTCAACATTGCGCAGCGACAGAGAATAGCGAAGATACCACCGGACCGCACAAACTATGAGGCCGGGTTTGGTCTGACGCCATTTTGAAGATCGCGGGTCGGGATCCCATTTCGCGATTCTTTCACGTCACCAGCCAGCAACTCTGAGGGTTGCAACACATCCGATCCGCCTATTCGAGGTGGATCACGCTGCCTCACTCCTCGCGCAGCAGAACCAGGGGATTGACGGATAGCGCACGCCGCGCCGGAATCCACGTGGCCAGCAATCCCAGCGCAGCCATTGCCAGAACCACACCAGCCAGGACCAGGGGATCGCGCGGCGTGGCTTGATACACAATGAACGCCAGCACCTTCGTCGCAAGCAGACCCAGAGCCAATCCCACCCCCGAACCAATCGCCAACAGTTTGAACGCACGCCCCAGCGCCGCCTGCAACACTTCCCTGCGCTTCGCACCCAGCGCCATGCGAATTCCCAACTCCTTGAGCCGCTTGCTCACCGAGTAGGCAGCCATTCCGAAGATGCCCGTGATCGAAAGCATCGCGCCCATCATGCCCAGCACACCCAGCGATATTGTCGCCATGCGCGAGGGGAACAATGTTCCACTCAGTTCTGTGCTCCACGGGCGAATCGCCAGAACCATTGCAGAGTCGATGTCCCGGAGCACACTTCTCATGGCCGCGGTAAGTTGCTGCGGGTCGCGGCTCGAGCGCACCACCAGCCATGTCCAACTAGCCGGCGATTGCAGGAGGGGGAAGAACATCGCGGGCCGCTGGCCTTCGGTAAGGTTCACGTATTTTCCGTCTTCGACCAGACCCACCACTCGCACGCGCGTTCCATCCCGCAGCTTGAAATACCGGCCGACAACGTCCGGTACGGAGCCCAGTATCTTGCTTGCGAACTCCCGGTTCACCACTGCTACGCGCGGGGCGTTTGTGTCGTCATGCCACGTGAAGGCTCTGCCCGCCAATAAAGATGTCCCGGATGCGCGGAAGTAGTCTGGAGTCACGTTGTACCAATAGGGGTCGGCCGCGGCATTCGATGGGCTCAGATCTGTGGTTGTGTCGGTATAGACAGTCCCCTGCCAACTACCGGGAGGTTCTAACGGCGGATAATTCACCGATCCTACGGAATCTACGCCAGGAATCGCTTGTATGGCATCGATCATGCGCCGTTGCATTGCGGGTACTCTTTCGCCGCTGTAGCCTGCTGTCGTCAGATCGGTATCTACCAACATCGCGTTCTGCGGCTCAAAACCGAAGTTGCTGCGCATGGAGCGCATGAGTCCACGCACAGCAACCATCGATGAAGTGACCAGCACGGCACAAATCGCAATTTGGACGACAAGCAATACGTCTCGCGCGGTAATTCGGCGCCCGAACCCGCCTGTCGATCCCGCTTTGACGATCTCGTACGGATTGGCCCGGAGAATCTGGCGCACCGGAACAATTCCAAATAGAACTCCGCTGACCAACGCCAAGACCAAAGCTACCAAATAAACGTTAGCATCCGGACTTACCGGCACATGGAGGGGGTATCGGGGAAATGGCTGCCACACGCTCAACCAGCGCAAAAGCAGAATGCTCGCCACGAGTCCCGCTATGCCTCCGGCGAGCGAAAGCAACACGGATTCGGTGAACAGCTGGCGCAAAATGCGATTGCGGCTCGAACCAAGAGCCAGGCGCAAGGCCACTTCGCGAGAACGGTCGGCGGCCCGCGCCGCAAACAGACTGCCCAGGTTGGCACAGGCCGCCAACAATATCAAACCCGAAAGAAGCATCAAGCCGGTGAGAAAAGCCCGCGTTGGCCCGTTTAAATAGTCGCCATGAAGACCAGGCCGCGCCAGCGTATAAGTGCCGCTACTCTCATCTTTTGGATAGTTTTTTTTCAGATACGAATCCACAGAGTTCAGATCGGCAGTGGCCTGCGCCGGAGTGACTCCAGGCTTCAGACGTCCCACCATCTCAAATATCCAACGGCTCGCGCGCGCGTTCAATATCATCTTGTCGCCGGATAACTGCTCATGGTTCACGATGGGCACGAAGATATCCGGAGCGAAAAACAAGACGGTCCCCTGGAACCCTGGAGGCGCGACGCCAAGGATGGTGAACGGATGCCTGTTGAGCCGGACAACGCGGCCCACCACGGTGCGATCGTCCTGAAAATGGGTATGCCAATATGCGTAGGTGAGCACGATATACGGCGCGCTGTTTGGGCCATGCTCATCGGAATCGTGGAAGAATCGCCCAAGGTACGGTTGAATGCGCAATACGTCGAGGTAGTTTCCGCTGGTTTCGTATTCCCAGGCATTGGATGGATCTTTGCCCGTATCCAGCCCTGACTGAGAGATAGCAAAAACAGCCATATCGTCGAAGCCGCGATTGCGCCGGCGAAGATCGAGATAATCGGGATAGGAGTGGGACGCGACGCCGCTCCCATGTTGGACTACGAGAAGGCTCTCTGCCTGAGGCACATTCAGCGGGCGCAGGATGAGCGCGTTCAATATGCCGAAGACCACGGCGTTGGCGCCGATGGCCAGCGTCAGTGTCAGAACAGCAGTGATGGTGAAGCCGGGAGACTTGCGCAGTTGGCGCAGTGCAAATCGCATATCGGCCCAGATCGATTCCAGCGTCGGCCACTGCCACACCTCGCGGCTGCGTTCTTCAAGCAGCGTCCGGTTGCCGAAAGCTCGCTGCGCTGCCCGCGTCGCTTCTTCGGCACTCATCCCATCGCGCATCAACTGCTCGGTACGCTCTTCAATGTGCAGGCGAATCTCTTCGGAGAGATCATCGTAGAACTTACGGCGGCGGAAAATCTGCGGAATCCAGTCCATTGGAGATTCCTTTCAGCTGACCCATCAACTTGTTGTGGCTCTACCTGGGTTCAGGACCAGCGAGATGCCCTCAAACATGCGCTCAAAGCTGGAAATCTGCTGCTCCAGGCAGCGCAGGCCCGCAGCAGTTATCTGATAGGTTCTCACTCGCCGATTGGTCGAGGAGAGTTCCCACTCCGCCTTCACCAACTTCGCCTTCAGCAATCGTTGCAGCGCGGGATAGAGCGAACCCTCTTCTACTTGCAGCAGGTTGTTGGACCGTTGCTGGATATGCTGCACCAGCGCATATCCGTGGGCCGGCTCACGGCGAAGCGACTCGAGGATCATCATCTCGAGCGCGCCGGGAAACAAATCGCGTGAATTGGTTTCTGTCATAGCCCTGTTCACTACAGGCATAGACTGAACTAGTATTGAGAGATTGTCAAGGCGGACTTAAACGAAAAAGTCCTTGCAAGCAATCGCCGAAGGCGACGACCATGGGTAACCTTTGAACGCGCGCCATGCGGATCTCTGGGGAGGACAGGTGAACCGGACCCGGCCCTTGGAAGACAGCCCTCTGTGAGCAGACAAAAGTGGATACCTGGTGAGAAGGAAACCAGAGCGGAGTTTGTGTCGTTGTTTGTGTCGTAACCCTGCTATCCTCGTTAAGACCGGCGACATCCGAACTGAGCATCGCGATCCGCAGTTGATCTTCTGCCTCCACAATCTGCGCCTGTAATGGAATGTGCATGGAGCCTCCCTGTGTCACGCGGCCTTCTCCTCGGCAGTGAACCAACGGTATTATCGCAGCTGTCCGGAACATATTGCGGTGCTCCTGCAAATGGAGATTTCCGCTTCACGCGAGTGTGGGCACGTTCACAACAACAGCGGTGGCAGATCGTAGCGGCTCATGCGGGTCTGATAGCCCAATAATTGAAGTGGGCCAAGTAACTTGATGCCCTACGGCTAGCGGCCATTCCCGGCGTTTTGCACATCTGCATTTAAACTGCGCTCGATCGAGCAACCATACGGTCGGGTTATCGGAACTTCCACGGCCGATGGCCACCGCGTGCGTTTCCTGGATTAGCACTCCATGGTGCTTGCGATGATTGGAATCCGCCCATAGCATTATGGGATGGGCTTCAAGATCACCGCCCGACAACGCGAATACTATCGCTATACCGGTGAATCCGCTGAACTAGAGCGGCTGGGTCTTGGGTCGTCTCGGCCCGAACTTGCCTGGGCCAATCGGAAAACACAACTAGAATCCAACAATGCTGGAAGCGGGTTGAATGACAAGTCAGCTTCTCCGCTCGAAGCGGTCGCGACTCTGGTTGAGGAGCGGACGCACGGGCAATTGTTCGATCTCTCCTATCGAGTAGATCCCTCTGAAACTCGCGTATCGGCTTGGCTGATCGCTCCCAAGGCTCCGGTTGCCTCTTCCTATGTCGTCTTTCTTCATGGGGGAGGTCAGGACCGTAACGCCTTCATTGAAGAGGCATATTTGTTTGCGGGCCATGGAATTGCATCTCTTCTTGTCGATTTGCCACAGGCGCGAGCGTTCCCCCAGTTTGCGCAACCGGAAGAGGACCTGAGCACCTTTCATCGAACCGTAGTTTCTGTGAGACACGGCGTTGATTTCCTTGTTGACCATTCTGAAGTCGATGGTTACCGTGGAACCATTATCGGCTTCAGCTTTGGAGCTTGGATTGGAAGCATCGTTGCAGCAGCCGACCACCGACTGAGAGCGGCTGTTCTGACGGCAGTCATTCCGCGCATGAGCGAATTTTGGAGAGCAAGCTCTCATCCCGATGTTGCTCGTATTCGCGCGGGATTAGCACCGGAAACCCTGGCACGCTTCGCGACCGTGACGAGACCAATGGATACTCTGGAGCACCTGCGCCACCGCACCGACGTGCGATTGCTTCTCCAGTTCGGTTTAGGGGATGAGTTCGTGACCGAAGATGAGGTACGGGAGTTTTTGCCCTACTCTGCCGGAAACAACCTGCTCCGCGTTTATGAATCTGGTTCGCATTTCCAGATGTTCCTGGATCCCGTTGCTCGCCGCGATCGTGTGGCATGGCTGCTCAACCAGCTTAGCAGTTGAAACGCAGTGTGAAGTAATGACTCCAGGCCAACGCGCTCAGCGAGATCTATGACTGCCATGTTGACCGAAAGGACCACGACGTCAACCGGTACTCTGTCTACGATCCACGAGGCCGATCAAATCATCTGCGGAAGGTCGCTCGTTCCCACTCTCAAGTGTGGACGCGGTAGCGGAAGCTGCGCATTTCGAAGCCGATGAGGTCGAAGGATTACAACAACTGCTCGGGCGCTACACAACTGGCAGAGAGACTCGCGGACTCCGTTGCTATCTCGCGAATGATGAAAGGCACAAGCATGAAAGGCAGAACTGAGAGTAGATCAATGATGACTACCCCTGAAGCTGTGGCATTCGTGAAGGAATTCAAGCCAAGATTCCTCGAGGGGCTCTCCTCTCTGCAAGTCGCTTCGATAATTGCAGCCGCGACAATGCGTCGATTCCGGGCGCGTTCAGTGATCACTCACGAAGGATATCCGGCTGACGATTTGTTTCTGATGATCAGCGGGCGCGCCCGTGGTTTCTGTATGACACGCGAGGGGAAGAAAATCCCTGTTTTCTGGTTCCCGCCAGGTGAAGTCTTGGGCGGGGCGGCGTTCCTCTCCAAGCCCGCTAAGTATCTTGTGAGCACGGAGGCCATAAACAAAAGCACTGCTTTAGTGTGGGACCGCACTACAATCCGATTCCTTAGTATTCAATATCCAAGACTGATCGAGAACGCGCTGTTAGTAGCGTATGACTATTTCGTAGTGTATCGGGCTCTACACATCGCCGCGACTTGTCACACTGCTCGCCAACGGCTCGCGCAGGTGCTGGGTAATCTCGCCAGCGGCATGGGTCAGAGGGTTGCGGGAGGCGTCGAACTGGATGTCAGGAACGAGGAATTGGCCAATGAGGCGAACGTCACGATATTCACAGCAAGCCGCATTTTGAATGAGTGGCAGAGCAAGGGCATTCTGGCCAAGACGCGAGGTAAGGTCCTGCTCCGGTCACCCGACGTCCTGATGTCAAGCGAGGCCTGATCCTCGAACCCCCTCGCTTCCCTGCCTTGGTACCTGTTTCGGTCATTTTTCCTAAGCAACGACGATCAGTAATTACATCCACGATAAGGGCCCTCTTCCAACTGCTGATTGGCTTTGGGCAATCGCGGAGGCATGACAGCACCGTTCGGGTATCCAGACTCGCCCCCCGGTCCGTTGCGGGGCAGGGCTGACAGGATCGCACGCTGCACCATGGACGACTCTAGTGGCTTTTTCTCTTCGCGCTTGCGTGAAACAGTTCTGCCACAGTCCGGACAAAGTGTATGGCTGAAGCAGGGGTCGGAACGCCGCCCGTCAGTATCGTTTCGTAGGGGAGCGCCTTCCCGTAATAAGTCGTCGTATCTGCCACATTTTGATTTACGACATCCCCGTTGAGGTCCACACCGGCAAACAATCCTTTACTTCGCGAATAGGACAAAAATGCCGCATTGGCCAGTTCAGTCGTCGACGCTTGTGAGTTACGGCCCACGGGGCCCGCGGCGGCAGAAGCGTCACCGCCCAACTTAACCTTGTCTTTTAGCAGGTGTTGAAAGCCCTCTTGGTTCGTGGCCACGAGGACCAGGTCGGTAGCTTGTCCCCCTGCCTGAAGACCAAAACTGCCTCCGGCGATTTGGATGAACACTGGTGCGCTCCATCCATGAGCAGTGCGGCAAGTGAGCACGCCCTGTCCATATTCCGCACCAACCAAAAAAGCGCCCTTTTTCAAGCTGGGGATCACCGCCACGCAAGTCGCCTTGGAAGCGATATCTTCCGGGATGCCTTTATCTGGAGTACCCATCAACTCATGCAGAACCGCATGAGCGGCATCAATGCGCTGATCCAGTTTCTGGAGGTCCGCAGCGGCGAATGCCGAGGTAGTTAATACGACGCATAGGCAAACTTGTTGGATCGATCTGTTCATGGTCACCCTCCCGGGAAGCGCAGGTCAAAACTACCGACGGTTTTAGGATGCTTCTGAGGCCTCCAGCGTTGTGCTGTGAGGTGAGTGTGATTCGTGAGGTGTGAGCTCGTGAGTTCTGCACTGTCTACACAACTTGGAGTTTGCCTGTTGATTTGCCTGCAGGTGGCATTTGCTTGGCCTACGGGATCATCCCATTTTTGAACCCCCAGAGCAGAACGCATGTTCTGCACCAAAAAAGAAACGCCCCTCAGTCGAGATCGGGACGAGGGGGTCAGTGAGGTGCTGAGGCGGATCGGCCTATTATCGCTCAGAAGTATGTTTGTCCTTGCCCAGGCGCATATAGATTCCAACAATTGGACCGAAGACGTTAATCCCGAAATCCTCATATTTTGGTTCAGACAAGTAGAAGTTTGAAACGTGCATATACGTCATCCCGCCTGAAATGCTGTATCGAGGATTGAAGTTATAGCGCGCTCCGCTGCCCATCATGAGGGTGAAAGTCAGGTCCTGGCCCTGGGCATAGAGCACCCCGGATGGACCCTTGGCGTTAATGTCCCCCACGCCGCCCCGCGCTTCGAAGTAGGGCACCAGTCTCCAATTACGCTGGATAAAGTTGCGCCGAATACCGTAGTCGAAAGCGAAATACCGCGTTTCAGGTCCTCTTGCAATATCGGTGTAGGAACCGCTGAATATGAAATCTGTATTGCCGCGTAGAAATCCCCAGCCCCATATGTTGTCGAGTTGCCATCGGAGAGAAGCAATATTGGGCACCAGGGTGTAAGAAAGCGGCCATTTTGTGTATGGGCTGTCTACGATGAAGTCGAAGACGAACGGAATATTGTTAGGAAGCCATCCCGTTTCCAAGGAAAATTCGAGCTTGTTTTTGTAATAGATGCTCCGGTTGAAATCAGGCTTGGAGTAGCGTGGAAGTTTATCCGGAGGCGAGTTTGTCAGGTCCTGTCCATGTACCGGATGAGTGAGAAACGCTAGTAAGAGCGCGAACACCGCCAGATTTCTATGACTCATCCAAGCCGCCTCGCTCCGACTCCAAGCAGGTTAGATGTTCAAACTTCTTTTGTGTGTGGCTATCAATTACTTAGTTTTTTGGCCGGTCGAGATTTCACCTTCCATGAGGCTTGGCAAGAAAAGAGTTCAGCTATCCAGGAACATCTGGGGCGTCTGGCTCTGCCGTGTTCTGCTCATAGCTGCCAGCTATGCGGGAATGGCAGAATGCCAAACCTGGCCCTTCTTGATTCGCAAGTTTACGAATCTTTACACGCGTTGCAAGAATCCGTTCAGGTGAAACGGTGACCTCGATGTTCAGCAGTTACCGGGTTCAAACGCGCAGAGGCCAGGATTCGCGGGGATTCCGCCAGACAACGACACGAGGTGAGCATGGCAAGCAAAAAGACAGTCATCGTAACCGGCGCCTCGCAAGGCATCGGAGCGGCCATTGTCCAGGTTTTTCTGGATCGCGGCTATAACGTCGTTGCGACCTCGCGCAGCGTTTCAAAGGCCGGCTTTGCGCCGTCACCGAGCCTTGCACTGGTCGACGGAGACATCGGTCAGGCAGCTACGGCTGAGAAAGTCGCGGAGACGGCGATCGACAAGTTTGGCTCGATCGATCATGTTGTCAATAATGCGGGGATCTTCTCAGCTAAGCCCTTCACGGACTATACTGCAGACGATTTTCGCCGTTTCGTCTCTACGAACCTGGAAGGGTTCATCTTCATCACCCAATTCGCAGTCAAGCAAATGCTGGCGCAGGGCACTGGCGGCAGTGTGACAAGCATCACGGCGTCGTTGGCCGATAACCCCATCGCAGGGGTTCCGGCGTCGATTCCGATGATCACCAAGGGCGGCCTGAATGCGATTACCCTTAGCCTTGCGAGCGAATACGCGAAGAGCAACATACGCTTCAACGCGGTCGCGCCTGGCGTTGTCGACACTCCAATGCACGAGAGCAATTCGAAGGACTCTATGAAAACCCTGTCACCCATGGGAACCATCTCCGACTCGAAGGACATCGCTGATGCTGTGGTTTACCTGACTGAAGCTCGTACCGTCACCGGGGAGGTGCTGCACGTGGACGGCGGTGCGCACGCGGGCCGATGGTAGGCGCTAAGGGTTCAGAACAGGGGGGCGCAGAGCGCCGGCTGCAGGAGCTGGGTATTCAGCTCCCGGCCGCGCCAACGCCATTCGGCAGTTACGTCGAGGCGTTGCAAACGGGCAATTTGCTCTTCCTTAGCGGAATGCTCCCGGTTGTCGACCACAAGCCGAAGTATCTTGGCCGGCTTGGAAAAGAACTCGATGCCGAGGCGGGACGAGATGCCGTCTACACCGCCGCGTTGAGCGCGCTTGCCGCTGCCAAGCAACATCTGGGCTCACTCGACAGAGTGACTCGCGTCGTCCGCCTCGGAATTTTCATGGCGACCTCCGGAGACTTCTTCGATCAACCCAGGGTTGCGGACGCCGTCTCGGACCTGTTTCGAGATGTCTTCGGGGCCGAGAAGACATCGGTGCGGCTGGTGATCGGCGTTGCCAGTCTTCCGCTCGGGATGCCGGTCGAGCTGGAGGTCATCTTCGAAGTCGCAGAGTAGCAGAAGGCGGCGGGGTTATATGCACGTGACCGTAACCACAATTACCCGGGTCACACGCATCGTGTTTCTAGTGTCGCTCATCGTGACAGCAATACTCTTCTGGCAGACAGTCCGCAGACCTGGACGATCTGTGACCGGGCGTCCAGCAGACGAGTTTGTGGCCCTTGCACGTGAGTTCGCGCAAGGGCAGAAGTAAAAGTCAATTACTAACCACGGAAGGAGGATCTACCGTGAAATTCAGAAAATTCTATATACCCAGCTTGATTAGTGCGACATGGTTCCTTGGCTTGTGCCTCATTTGTGGCTGCAGTAGCGCCCATGCGACACAGCAGCATCCGGACGAGGTAGACTCTGTCGTCCGCGCACTCATGACCCATGGCTTCGGTGCCGTCAATTTCTCACAGGATCGCAGCAAGGGTGTGATGACCCTGACGGGGCCTGTCCAATCCCAGGAACGGAAGACGTACGCTGCAGATCTTGCCCGCGTGAATGCAAGTGACTACGTGATTGCCAATGAACTCACCGTCACACCGCCGCCCCCTACTGCATCCGAACTGATCGTGGACAAGTACAAAGTCATGCTCCAAGCTCGCAAAGACCTTGACCTGCAGGACATCGATTACAAGGCGGAAAACGGAATTCTCATTCTATCGGGCAGTGTTCATAACGCTCACCAACGCGCAGAAGCCGTCAAACTGGCAAAAGGGGTGCCAAATGTTGAGCGCGTCATAGATGAAATCAAAGTCAGGCCGTAGCGTATGCCTGCTGCTTAGGGAGTCTCTATGCAACAGCAGTCCGATAACTCGTCGCCGCAGTGGAACAAGACTCGCATTTCTTCGGGCCTGGGAATCCAGTATCCGATCATTCAAGGTCCGCTTGGTGGTCTATCGACGCAGCGATTGACGGCGACCGTCTCGAATTTTGGCGGCCTCGGTTCCTTTGGTGCGCATGGCTTGAGCCCTTCAGCCATTAAGGATGTGATCGCCGAGATTCGTGCGCTCACCGCTAAACCGTTCGCGATCAATTTGTGGGTTTCGATGGAAGATGAGGGTGCGCGCACCTCCTCGAGCGATGCATTCGCACGATGCCTGGCGCCACTCGCTGGACACATCCGGGCCCTGGGCGGCGCGCTCCCCACTTATAAGCCTTACACTCCGATCAAGTTTGAGGACCAGGTGCGGGTCGTGCTCGATGCAAAGGTGCCCGCCTTCAGCTTCATCTATGGCATTCCGCCGAAGGAGATTCTCGACGAATGCCAGGCGCAGGGAATTCTTACCATCGGAGCGGCGACCACTCCGGATGAAGCAATCGTTCTTGAGCAAGCGGGAGTCGACGTCATCGCCGCATCAGGCTTTGAAGCAGGCGGTCATCGCGGCTCTTTTCTGCGCGCCGCGGATGAGTCGCTTACCGGAACGTTCTCTCTTGTGCCTCAGGTCGCCGACGCTGTTTCTGTCCCGGTGGCCGCCGCCGGAGGCATCACCGATGCTCGCGGAATAGTCGCTTCTTTTGCTCTGGGGGCCGAGGGCGTGCAAATCGGCACGGCTTTTCTGGCTTGTGAAGAATCTGGCGCGATCGCGGCTCATCGCCAGGCGATCCTCAGCGGGAACGCTCGCAGAACAGGATTGACCAGGGGCTTCACCGGAAGACTTGCCCGTGGAATACACAACCAGTTGCTCGAAGAGCTCAATCGCCCCGGAGTTGAGATTCTCCCCTACCCCTTGCAGCGCAGTCTCGTGAGAAATCTTTCTGTCCTTGCGAATAAGGCCGCGAAACCGGAGTTCCTTCCGCTCTGGGCTGGACAAAGTGCAAGCCTGTCCCGTCACAACGACGCGAAGGCGCTGCTGCAGACATTGGTATCGGAGGTATCGACCATTGCTGGTCCGGTGCTTCGATGGAATCGGGAACGACGCCCCACATGAACACGCTGCGGATACGAGATACTTTGCCCTTCAGGGGGCAAATAAAGTGAATTCACTCATCTCAGTGAATGTCGGTCTCCCGCGCGACGTTGAGTGGCAAGGCAAGCTGGTTCACACCGCTGTCTGGAAACAGCCCGTGTCCGGCAGAGTGGCGGCGCGGCGTCTCAATATTGATGGCGACGGTCAGGGAGATCTCGCTGGACATGGCGGTGAGCATCGCGCGGTGATGGTCTATCAACTCGAGTCCTACCAGTACTGGGAAACCCATCTTCAGCGGAAGGATTTCGAGTATGGCCAGTTTGGAGAAAACCTGACCGTCGAGGGCCTTCCCGATAACGAGGTCTGCATCGGCGATCACTATCGAATTGGCACCGCGCTGTTCGAAGTCACACAGCCCCGGGTCACTTGCTATCGCGTCGGCATACGCATGGACAATCCCCAGATGGCCTCGTTGCTCGTTTCGCATAGGCGGCCCGGTTTCTACTTTCGCGTAATCGAGGAGGGCGAGATCGGCGCGGGAGATGAAATCGTCAAGGTGGCCGACGGGCCGGAGCGCGTCACGGTTGCTGAGATCGATGCTCTGCTTTATCTTCCCGGACGTTCGCTCGATCAATTGCAGCGGGCGTTGCGTATTCCGTCGCTCAGTGCGGGTTGGAAGCAGTCATTCGAGTCTTTGGCTGCGGCAGAGGTTGCTGGCAAACAAGCTGGGAATGCAGGTGTCGCTCTTTCCCCTTTATGGACCGGATTCCGTTCCCTGCGAGTGGCAGCAGTCCAGCGCGAGAGCATCGACGTGCAGTCGTTTGTTCTGGAGTACGAGGATCGATCGCCCTTACCGGCACCGCTCGCCGGGCAGTTCCTGGTATTTAAGATCACGCCGGATAAAGGCTCTCCTCCGATCATGCGCAGCTACTCGATGTCCGGACCGCATGACGGTACGTATCGCGTCAGCGTAAAGCGTGCTGACGGCATAGGAAGCCGATATTTCCACGACCACATTCAGGCCGGCACTGTTCTTAATGTAAGCGCGCCGAGAGGCGCCTTCACACTCACCGCGGGTGACGACCCCGTCGTCCTGTTGAGCGCGGGAATCGGTGCGACGCCGGTGCTCTCGATGCTTTACTCGCTGGCGTCAGACCCTGCCGTGTCTCTTAGGCAGATCTGGTGGCTGTACGGCGCCCGCAGTGGCGCGGAACACCCCTTCGCCGCCGAAGTGCGTAGACTTCTCGATCGACTTCCGGCCGGCCACTCGTTCATCGCGTACAGCAGCCCCGAAGATGGAGATCGCCTGGGCAAGGACTACGACGCGCGAGGCCGTTTGAATCTCGCATCTGTGCAAACGCTCGGTGTGCCGAAGCATGCCGACTTCTATCTATGCGGACCGGCCGCCTTTCTCGCGGAGTTGACTGCGGGGTTGCAGTCGTGGGGTGTTCCTGATTCACGCATCCATTCGGAGATCTTTGGAGCTGGGCCGCCAATAACACCGGGCATTGCCAGCACGCTTGCCAAGGCGCCCCATCAACCGGACGGAATACCCGGCACCGGGCCGAATGTTTCCTTCACGCGCAGCGGTCTTTCGGCGCCCTGGGATCCGCGCTTTCAAACCCTCCTCGAGTTCGCCGAGGCTTGCGATATACCCGTCAGATGGGCTTGCAGAACAGGCGTCTGTCATATGTGCGAGTCCGGATTGATCGATGGCAGCGTCCGCTACAACCCTGAGCCGCTCGATCGGCCTGGGCAGGGCAGCGTTCTGATCTGCTGTTCGACCCCGTTGTCAGAGATAGAACTGGATTTGTGACAGGTCGCCAGGCCCCTCGATTCACCATCTTTTCTTCCCTGCTTCAGTCCACAGCAAATACACTTCGAGTGCAGATGAACAGGAGATTCCATGCCCCTGCACAACACCGACGAGCTCAAAGCCACCCCCACCAGCCCGATCGAGGCTGAGGCCCACGACCCCGACGCCGAGACCTACGAGTTCCCCGACAAAAAGCAGGACCCGCAGAGCGTCTATCAGACCATCCACGATCAACTTGTCCTCGACGGCAACTCGCAGCAGAATCTCGCCACCTTCTGCACTACCTGGATCGAGCCTGAGGTCAAGCAGATCATGGACGAGTCCGCCGACAAGAACATGATCGACAAGGACGAATACCCGCAGACCGCCGCCATTGAAGAGCGCTGCGTACACATGCTCGCGAATCTCTGGAATTCGCCCGAGGCTGCCAGCACCATCGGTTGCTCCACCACCGGCTCGAGCGAAGCAGCCATGCTCGGCGGCCTGGCCCTTAAGTGGAACTGGCGCAAACGCCGGCGCGCCCAGGGCAAGTCAACCGATACTCCAAATCTCATCATGGGCCCGGTGCAGGTCTGCTGGCACAAGTTCTGCCGCTATTTCGACGTCGACATCCGCGAAGTCCCCATGGAGGGCGACCGCCTCCTGCTCACACCGGAAGAGGTCGTCAAGCGTTGCGACCAAAACACCATTGGCGTAATCGTAACTCTCGGAGTTACATTTACCCTGCAGTTTGAGCCGGTCCACGAGATCAGCCTCGCCCTCGACAAGCTGCAAGCCGAAACCGGCCTCGACATCCCCATTCACGTCGACGGAGCCAGCGGCGCCTTCCTCGCGCCCTTTACTCATCCCGATCTGCTCTGGGACTTCCGCCTGCCCCGCGTCAAATCCATCAACGCCTCCGGTCACAAGTTCGGACTCGCCCCCCTCGGCGTCGGCTGGGCTCTCTGGCGCGAGAAGCACGACCTACCCCAGGAGCTCATCTTCGACGTCAATTACCTCGGCGGCAACATGCCCACCTTCGCGCTCAACTTCTCGCGGCCCGGCGGTGAAATCATCTGCCAGTACTACAACTTCCTGCGCCTCGGCAAAGAGGGCTACCGCGAAATCCAGACCGAGTGCGCTGCCCTCGGCCGTTATCTCGCCGAAAAGATCGCCGAGTTCGGGCCGTTCAAAATCATCTACGACGGAGAAGGCGGGATCCCCGGGCTCTGCTGGGAACTGAAGGACCCCGCATCGTCAAGCTTCACCCTCTACGACTTCGCCGATAAGTTACGCGAGCGCGGTTGGCTCGTTCCCGCCTATTCCATGCCACCTAACCGCGAAGATCTCGTCATCGAGCGCATCCTCATCCGCCACGGCTTCACGCGAGCCATGGCTGACGAGCTTCTCCTTGAGATGCAAAGCGTCCTCGACCACTTCGCTCAGCATCCACCGGAACCGTCAACACTCGCACTTGCCGGCGCGGAATCGCATGACCATTCCGGCCGATAGGCAGACAAGTTTTAAGGGTGGCCCGTTCAAGCCTTCTTTTGGCTTGAGTGGGGCAGTTTGCGATCTCAGGAATCCTTGTCGCGTGTATTAACGAGGACGTCCGAAAAAACACCACTCTCGCAATAGAACGAAAGTGCCGCCGGGACGTTCACACGATAAAGCACGGGGAGATGCTCGCGATCGCTGTATGTGTCATAAGTGGCCTCTTGTCACGCACATCCATACTTCTTCAGCGAAGTCAGGATAGGACGAAGAATGCGAATCGATGACGAATCTTACAACCTCTAACCAAGGGATGGGTCTTGGTCAAAACATAAAGTACTACTGGGGCGCAATTCGCTGGAAGATGCTGATTATTTTTGCGTTCTTCAGTGTTGTCTCAACCATCTTGATCGGCGCCCTCTCGGTTGCAGTCCTGAATGTCGTGATAAGGCGCGAGAGCGCCTATCTTATCGAAGAACGGATCAAGACGGTTGTCGATAATTACAAGAGATTCACCCCGAGTCTGGCCGACGGCATTGATTTGCCGGCCTCAAATTTACCTCTTGTTCCCCAACATTCTCGCTCCGTTTGGGGGGACAGCCAAACTCTGATTACAGTGGTTCCGGAAGAGGCGATCGACAGAGACAGGCCGTCCTGGCTCCCCAAAGGGTCCTTTACCGGCATCGTCGTAGACCAGGGCAGCCTCGAGATCCGCTCCTTCCATGAGGCGGAAGGGGCGAGGTGTTGCTCGACGATTCTTGTGACGACCCCCCTCAGTGGATCCTTCTTGGAGCAGATGGCAAGGGAGGCCGGTTTACAGATTTCCGACAGCAAACCCATGCTGCTGCATCCATATCGCACCCAGGAAGGAGCGCAGGGTGAAATTGAGGCCAATTTCATCCCGGGGTCGCGACGACCTGTTCCCGTTGTAGTCATCGCACGCAACTGGCAGACAGGGGCACTCGAGAACTGGGTAGTTTGTGAAGTCCGCCCAACTTACGCGCGGACCATAGATGACTTGAGTCACATGGGCTTGCGACCGGCATCTTACGTCGCGCCGCTCGGAACGATTGCGTTTGCTCTGGCTCTGGTATACGCGTGCGGGTTGCTTTTGTCTGCCCGGCTGAGTCAACGCATTGTGGCTGTCATCGACGGCTTGAGCCACGCCGCGCTCCGTGTCGGCAAAGGCGATTTCTCGGTAAGAGTCGCGGTTCCTGAGCAGGATCAACTGGGAATGTTGGCTTCGTCTTTCAACGAGATGACCCAGGATCTTGAAAATCTGCGGCAACAAGAGAAACAGAACGCGGTGTTGGAACGAGACATGGCCCTCGCCCGTGAAGTGCAGCAACATCTTTATCCGCAGATCGCAACTGTCCTCGCGGCAGCCAGTGTATGGGGAATCAACGCGCCGGCTCGCGTGGTTAGCGGTGACCTTTATGATTTCCTGTCGTTCAGCAACAGTGAGGTCGGCTTGCTCTGTGCCGATGTCAGCGGGAAAGGCGTCCCTGCCGCCTTGATGATGGCGCATCTGCAGGCGCTCGTGCACGGACGGTTGCTCGCTTTGGATCCAACCAAAGACCGACCCGCTCCCGGCGCATTTGTCACTGCTCTCAATCGAGATCTCCAGGGCCGCTTCGGAAATAGTCGATACGCCACAATGTTTTATGGGGAATTTGATTCCCGCACCAGACTACTTCGATACATCAACGCCGGGCACTGTACGCCACTCCTGATTTCCGATCGAGGCGAGGCAACAAAGCTCTCGGGAGGCGACTTGCCTATTGGCTTGTTCCCCGAGGTCACATATCAGGAACTCCACGTCACTTTGGCAAAAGGCTCTACGGTCGTTGTGTACACCGATGGAGTAACCGAAGCCAGGAACTTGCAGGAAGAAGAGTTTGGTGAAGAAAGGCTCATCAGTTGCTGCGCATTGCTGCCTGAGGGAGCGAACGCTAAAGAGATCTGCATGCTCCTCTCAAACAAAGTTGCCGAGTGGTCAGCAGGTGTGGAGCAATTTGACGACATGACGATTCTTATATTGACGGTGGACTGATCAACCAACCTTGAACGTGCCGACTCAAGTCTTTCGTAGGCTTGAGCCGGGTAGTTTCACTGCCGGACAAAGTCCCCGCCGCTCGATATGGGGCACTTTCTTATACCGCCATATCGAGCCTGTGCGAATTCTGCTGACAACTTTTCAATCCGACGAGCTGCGTTAGTTTCCGGAATTCGCCGTGGACCCTGGAACATTCCGGACAACCAGCGTCTGATTGTCCAATTCAATTTGCTGCAGATACTGAACGCCCTTAACGTCGATCGTCGATATGGCTGTTGTGCCATTCTTGGCGACAACAATTTGCGCCGGCACGGTGACCGGATTCTTTCCGCGGGGAGCGAACGTCAGCTGCGCATCGGCTCCTGTTCCGGTCCAGCTCACCTTTACCGGTCCCGCCGGCAACGTGGCTGAACCGACCTGCACGGGGCCAGTGAGATCTACCGTCGTCGAATTCTTCGCGGCGTACGCAGAGAATGTAAAGGCAAGGGCAAGAAATGCAACACCGAATCGTTTCATGGAATGATCTCCTTCAAGACTTTAGAAATGCGTTGGTCGCGTCTTTGCAACTCGCTACAAAGACAAGTCGGGATACTCACAACTTAGACATACGGTTGGCATTAAAAAGCTCCATCGTGTAGCAAATCGCGCTGCTACAACCTAAGGGCTTGCCTTCACGGGAGTTGTCGGAACGCTTGTGCCCCGTCGCAGGACAGGTATCATACGTAGTTTTGCCGTTCCGGGGTAGGAATAGCCGCACTTGGGGAAGCTCTTTACCAGCTCTCCACGTCAAGGACTTCCGGTGGCCCGGGGTTCCCCTCGATGACATGAGTCTCGATCACGGCTTCCAGATTCTTCCCCTCCCAGTTCCTGGGTGCCTTGGCGAGCATCGCGTCCAGATACGCCGGGTTATACAGAACCTCGCTGGCGGCTTCTGTGCCTTCACCTAAAATGCCTGCGGCAATGATGACCGGCTGTCCGGTTACGTCGTCATGGATGCGCGCCACCATTGCATAGTCGGCGGCTACCTCTCCGGCCCCGTCTCGCTGCACCGTCCAGAACCGCTGCGGTTTCTTGCGGTCGACCAGCTTCCTCACACCATCCGTGTTGTCGAACCCGAACCGCAGATTCTGCGTAATGCGCATGGTCCAGGCATTGTCGAACGCCCCGATGAGCACAATGGGACCCTCACGCAGCTGCGCAAAGCTCGCGTCTGAGGCAGAGACTACGCGGAAAGCCCGGTGACGGGGAACCAGCGGCACAATGGTGCGCGCCAGGGTGGTCACATCGGAGACAGCCAGCCCTCCCGCAGTGGGCGCGCCGCCCGGTATGCTCTTCCCGCCATCGATGAGATCCGCCGGTTCGCCGAGACAATAGGTAATCGGGTTTTGGCTGGATGTAATCGGCTGCCAGAAGCGCTCCACGTTGGATGGTGCAGGAGAACGGTGGTAGCGCCCGATGCCGATACCGGCGGCCATGGCCAAAAGCAAAGATACAGCGATAGGAAACCAGCGCCGGATTTCGTGAATCAGGGAAGGCCCGAGCGAGGACAAGGACGAAGATGAGGCCGAGGCCAAAACCTCTATGCCCTGCAGATTTACGGCTGGAGTTTGCCCGAAGGCATCGCTCTGTTTCTGTTCCTGTCCCGGGTCCGTCGCATTTGCCGGTGTCGCCGACTCCGGTCTCCGAAACGCCGGCACGTAAGAGCCGGCAGACAACTCAATGATCAATTCTCCTGCGCGGGCGGGATCATAGTAGTACTGGATGAGTCTCCGGCGCACCTCTGCGGCTGAGGTACGAACAACAGGATCGAGATTGACGTCGTAATCCGGGCTGCGCCCAAAGGCCTCAACGCCGATCGTCCGCTCCTTCAGATCCGCCGCGTTGCCCAGAAGCGTCTGCTCAACCGTGTAGGCCAGCAGAACGGGGTAGCGCTTGCTGTTTGTGAAGAGCGGATGCGCAAGGACGCGATTCAACTGCTCACGGATTGCTTCCGCGTCTGGAGGCGAGCCCATCCTGGGAGAATCCTTTACGCCTTGTTGTGACACCGACATGCTCAACTCCGCAGCCAGCTGAATTAACATTAACCTGCTTGGGCTGTGCCATCTGGGCCCCGTAACGTCTTCTCTTCTGTTGCTGGTACAAAACGAATATCAGCCGGATTCGAGCGGGCGACCCGGAAAGAGCATGCTAAATCGCGATTTTGGAAGAATGCCCCGACAGGAAAGTACACTCGACAGCAGGCGCAGGAACAAGCGCCGACGTAAAGATTTAGTATCTTCATGTATTATACGGCCCGACCAATGGCTGCATTAAGCTACTGATAGATAACTACTTATATTGATCATCGGCCACGTAGCTCGATAACGACGAGGGCGAGCGACAGTAAGTCGAAAGCCTGAGACTTCAGAAATCCGATCCGCTATGGTTTGGCTGTAAATCGATGAAATTGCGAGGGGCGGACGATGCGTGTGTTTGTGGCAGGAGCGAGTGGAGCGATTGGTGAACCGCTGATTGCGGAGTTGTTGAAGCGGGGACACTCTGTGGTAGGGATGACAACGAGCGAGACGCGAGCCAGGATCCTGGAGGGCCAGGGAGCCTCGGCGGCTATCGTGAATGCCTTCGATGCCGCGGCAGTGGAGGCGACGCTGAGTCGGTCGAAAGCAGAAGCCGTGATCGATGAGCTGACGTCCCTGCCGAAGGAGCCGAGCGACATGCCGAAGTATGCGGAGGGCGACAGAAAGCTAAGGATTGAGGGCGGGGGGAATTTGTTTCGTGCGGCGATTGCGACGGGCGTGCGCCGGTATCTCCAGCAATCGAGCGGCTTCTTTTTGAAGACGGCGGAAGGCACCCTGGCAGACGAATCGTCTCCGTTGGATGTGAATGCGAGCCCAAGCGTGGCCGCGAGTGCGCGGACGTATACGGAACTGGAAGCGCGGCTGTTCAGCTCTAACGCCATCGAGGGTGTGGCGTTGCGATATGGATTCTTTTATGGACCGAAGACGTGGTATCACCCTGGCGAGTCAGCGGCGAACATGGTGATGCGGCAGCAATATCCGGTTGTGGGTGAGGGACAAGGCGTGTCGTCGTTTGTGCATATCATCGATGCCGCGATTGCGACAGCGGAAGCACTGACAGCAGAAGCGGGTGTGTATAACGTGGTAGACGATGATCCTTCGCCGCAGAATGTGTGGCTCCCGGCGTTTGCGAATTTTTTGGGTGCTCCGGCGCCCCCGCGTATGACCGAAGCGGAAATGAAGGCAATGGCCGGCGACGATGCGGTGTATTACGCGACGAGCCTGCATGGGGCCTCGAATGCAAAGGCGAAGCGGGTTCTCGGGTGGAAACCACGACGGCTGGAGTGGCTGCAGGCCAAGTGATCCGTGGCGAAGACCGAATCGGTTACCGAGGCATAAGCATCCCATCGGGGCCCACGGAACGTGCTTACGGGCGGTGGCCCGCCCTTTGCTTTTTTCAATTCACTGCGATGAGGGTGCCCCCACCTTCCCGCGTTCTTTGCGGGAAAGGGTGGGACGTAATAACCTTCGTCATGTAAATCGGATGGCCGGGCATGGATTTCTTCTCTAAGCTAGCCGTTTTCGACGCGGGACTTTATATCCTGATATGCCGAATCGATGAGTTTGCTCAGGGCCGGAGCGTTTGTGACCGTTCCGGGTTTCAGCTTCACATGGCGCATGAACTTGCCGTTGCCTTGCAACAGGCGCGCCGGATCCGGCAGCGCTGCGCCTTGAAAGAACCCCACATTTACGTGCGAAGTGAATACATTCACGTAGCCGAAGGGCGCATCTCCGAGGCATGCAACCGGACAGCCGTCATGCAGGAGCTCTCGGACTTCGTCTCCGCATTTTCGCATCGCCTCAAACCACTCGCGCGCGATGGCTCCCAATTCACCGTCATGCTTCTTCAGCCACGTGTCGATGGCAGGATCCCGCCCCACAGCGCCGTTCAATCGCAGCAATTCCGTTCTCACCATGGCTCTGCCTTCTGCTTTCGAGATCTACGGTAACGCAGCGACATTCATTTATGCTCGGGTGGTAGACAAGATATGGGCGACCCGTCCAACCCGCGCAACAAAAGACTAGCGTCCGGAACTCAGATCCCGCAGGCTCAGCCGTGCAGTAACGATTACCGAAGAGTAGCCGTGGCAAACCGACGGGGGATTTTCAGCCCCGACCTTCGCCGGGTACTCTTCTGGTCAATGCAGTGGACCTCGGGGGAGGGCCCGCTACTCACTGGCACTCGCAGATCTATCCGTCTGCGGGTGCCTTTCACCTTCGGTGGCTTGTTTCTAATAGGGAGATCGCAGCAGTGACGGCAAAACCCGTGATCCATTTTGATGTTGAGGAATCGTTAGGCAAATACGGATCACTGGTCACAACCATCAAATGCCACGGCAGGCTGATCAGCGAAAACGTCAAGGAAATCAGAGAACTGGTCAGGCCGCTCATCCAGGCCGGTCGACGCCGCATCGTGATCGACTGTAGTGATCTGCAATCCCTGGACAGCTCCGGCCTGGGTGCGTTGGTTAGCCTGAAGGTATCCGCCATCAACAAGGGGCTGGTTAAGCTCGAACTCGTCAACCTGTCGCCCCGCGTAAGCGACCTGCTGAAGCTAAGCCGCCTCACTGAGTTGTTCGCCAGCTAAGGGTCGAGCTCTCGGAGGCGGCAACACTGCGTCTTCTGCTTTCGAGATCTAACGTAGCATCCTTCACCGCCCGAAAGGGATCGGCCCTCAATAACGCCGTGGCATGCGGGACGCCGGACGTTAGTGAACCTTCTCAGCCGGTATCGGCTTCATGATTGGCGGGGCTCCTACCGGATGTATTTCGGCATGTGTCTCGTCCTTCAGGGTCACGGTGAATTCGAAGGGCTCATTCCCGTCCATGACTGTGACGTGCAGTGCAGAACCTTCCAGCTTCGCCTTGGTTATCGGCTTTGGAGTGCTGTCTTCGGACGGATCAGCCCGGCTTAATGTGCCTTCATCATCCAGCGCAATTCGAGATGGGGTAACAGATCCCGTAAAACCGGATCCCTCGCGAACCAGAATCATCGTGGAGAAACTCTTTCCATCGAACATCCAGTGCCAGGTTCCGGCGAACTTTTGCGCTGTGTCAGAGGACACAGAGTCTGCTTGCAGGCTCGTCGCGCGCGCGAGCACTGCGCCCGCGCCAAACGAAATGCTCGTTGCCAGGGCCAGCCCAATTACACCGGCCCGCGATAGCGAAAGTCTTTTTTCAGTCAGCATCATGATTCGAGTCTCCAGGTTGTCACCATCGAAAATACCCAGCCACACTGCGTTGGCACGAGGAGTGTGCAAACACAATGACGCCAGGCGTAAGAGCGTGCGGGCATACAAACGGCGCTTCCCAAGGCGGACAGCGGCATAGTCGTCGCAGGCAAGCTCACGCGTCTGTGAAATCTTAGACATTAGGTAGCGAATGCCGGGATGCCAGGCCACAGGCAGCGAGATCAACTCACATAGGATGTGTGCCAGAAAGTCCCTGCGACGGATGTGGGCATATTCGTGCGCAAGAACTGCCGAGAGATCTTGTTCGCCAAGATCCGGCAGCACTTTACTGGGCAGCAAGATGACGGGTTGAAACACTCCGATCGTTACGGGATCGTCGATGGCCGTAGATTCAAGGAGAGCGACATGGTACCTGCCCTCGATGAACTGGCGAGCCTTCCCGACTTCGGCAGGAGAAAGTACCGAGGCGTCCCTCCGCAGCCGACGAACTCGATGAACACCACGGCTGAATTGGATCAGCCGATGGAGAACAAGCGCCCCCCAAATCCCAACGATCCAGCTTTGGACTCCAGGCCCCAGCGTGAACTGCTCGTTCTCCTTGGAATAACCCTGCCAGGCCCAGAAACGGTGATTAGCCCCTCCAGCCTCTGGTAGAAGCTGCTGCAGAGACTTCCCTGCGACCGTAGTTGGACGGGATTGCCAAAGCGTGTTGATCACCGGAGCCGCCAGGCAGAAGAGGAAGGCTGCGAGATAGAAGGAATATTGATACTTTGCTCTGGCTTTCGCGATCAGGCGCGAGAAGACCGCCGCGACGATGGCAAAGAACCCAATCTGGAGCAGCGCATTGAGTAGCAAATCGAATAGAGTCTCTCGAATCGTGCTCATTTCGGTTCTTCCTCCTCCTCTCGACCATCTGCTTCCAGCTTCGCCTGCAACTCAGCGAGTTTTCGAGCGTCGAGCTGCTTGCTCCGCACCAGAGACAGGAGAAGTTCGTCCACTGACCCGCGAAAGACCTTTTGCAAGACGTCCTTGATGGCATGTGAGTCGGCGGCTTCCTGAGAAACGATGGCGCTGTACTCGTATGCACGGCCAACGAGCTTTCTCTTCACTCTTCCTTTGCGCTGCAGGACATTCAAGGTGGTCTGCACTGTCGTATAGGCAAGCTGAGGCTCACCCGTCAGACCTTGCAGAACTTTCTGGACATTTCCTGCGCCACCGCCCCAGAGCACGCGCATGATTCGTCGCTCCAAAGGGGTCAGAACCCTGGCTTTCTTAGGCATCGATGCGATCTCCCGCTCTCCTATACATATAGGAGATAAACGCATTTTTGTCAACTATAGGAATAGGAGATAAGTCGAAGCGCCTCGGGCCACCGCTCAAGCCTTCTGTTGGCTTGAGTGGGGCGGTTCAGAAAAGCTCTCGATTAGCGAGGCCATCTTTTTCCCTGAGTACGAGGCGCTCGCCTGTCAAGCCCGCATCGCGAAACACCCGTCCTAACTCTCTTATTCCATTGACAGCGCAGCCGAAAATATTTGGCCGATCATTTCGCTGGACTCGATAAAATAGAAGTAGCACTCAAGGCCCGCACCGGCGGGCCTTTTCTATTGCCCAATTCCCTCCCTACATCCCTTGAAGGAGCAACGATGGTCAAACTCTGCAGCGAGATTCTTCCTACCGGTTCCCGATGTGCCCAGTTCGCCCTGAGGGGCCGGGCCTGGTGGCGCGCCCACGCGACCGCCATCCAGCGGGAAAGTAACGCGGACGCTCGCCAGCTTATCGAAATGATTCGCGGGATGGATACCTTCACCGTGAGCGCTACGCTTTGCACCATCCTGGACTGCCTCCGCAAGAAACTCATTCCGCCCCTGCAGGCCCAGGCGATTTTCGACGCCGCAACCATCCGGCTCGAACAGTTGGCCGAGCAACAGCTCAACGCGCACCGGCGCATAACTCCAATCGATACAATGAGTCCCAATAATCCTCTTTCGAATGAATCGGTTACAGGCCCACACTCTCACCCTGGACATAACTCCCATGGACACAATCGATTACAGCAATCTTGAATGGAATGAATGGGTTACAGATTGTTGTCACATAAGTAGAACGGAATCAATCGGTTTCAAAATCGCCACAAAGACGGGGGAGGGGGTACCCTCCCCACCCGCTGCCGCGCGATCTATTCTCTTGCCCCATGATTGCGGCTTCTGACAGATGTGACCTATCCTGATCCAGTCGTTCTAACAGGCTGAAATCCGGATATGAACCTCTTGAAGAAAGCACTTGTAGTTGTAGCAGTCGTCTTTGCGTGGAGCGCCTTCCCTCACCTGCTCCCGGCGCAGAATGTTGATAGGGCCATGCTGCTCAAGCCGCCCGCCGACAGTTGGCCGAGCTATCACGGAGACTACTCCGGCCGCCGCCACAGCAAGCTGACCCAGATTACGCCGCAGAACGTGAACAACCTCGGTCTCGCCTGGGCATTCCAGACCGAGCGTACCGCCGTCATCAAGTCCTCGCCGCTCCTGGTCGATGGAGTCTTGTACTTCACCATCCCCGACAACGTGTGGGCGGTGGATGCCCGCTCCGGACACCAGCTCTGGCACTATACCTATCCGCCCAACAAGGGCGACCACATCGGCCAGCGCGGCGTGGGAATCTATAAGGACTGGGTGTTCTTCACCTCTCCGGATGCGCACCTCGTCTCGCTGAACGCCAAAGACGGGACGGTGCGATGGATCGTACAGATCGCCGACGTCGAGCAGGGTTACTGGGCGACGATGGCGCCGCTGATCGTGGGCAACCACGTAATCATCGGCGTGGGGGGCGATCTGGACAATCTCCCCACCTTCGTCCGCTCGGTCGACCCGGAGACCGGTAAGACGCAGTGGCAATGGAATGTGACGGCACCCGCGGGTACTCCCGGGGCTTCTACTGGGGGGACGACCTGGATGGCCGGCACGTACGATCCCGATCTGAACCTTATTTTCTGGGGAACGGGCAATCCTACTCCGGTGCTGAATGGTACTTCGCGCCCTGGCGACAACCTCTACACCTGCAGCATCGTTGCCCTGAATCCTGATACTGGGAAGCTGGTGTGGGGCTTTCAGGCCTCACCCCACGACACTCACGACTGGGACGCCGTCGAGATCCCGGTGCTGGTCGACGGCATCTTCCGGGGCCACCCCCGCAAGATGCTGATGCAGTCTTCCCGCAACGGATATTTCTTTGTGCTGGATCGAACCAACGGGAAGAACCTGCTGACCGTGCCTTTCGGTCCTGTGAACTGGGCGCTCGGCGTCGACAAGCAGGGACGTCCGATCCCCAACCCAGCCAAAGAGCCAGCACCTGACGGCCGTCTGATCGCGCCTGACGAGGGCGGCCTGACCAACTTCCGGTCGCCCAGCTTCGATCCGAAGACGGGCCTGTTTATCGTAGATTCCCACCCCAGCTGGAGTATCTATTTCTCAAAGCCCGCAGATGGCACCTACGGATGGGCCGGCGGGGATTACGGCTTGTGGGGCAAGGGCGTCATCGAGGCTATTGACTACCAGACGGGCAAGATTCGCTGGAGCCACGAAGTCGGCCCGGGAGGATCAGGCGCTGGCGTGTTGACGACCGATTCCGGGCTGACCTTCACTGGCGACGCTCAGGGGAACTTTCTCGCCCTGGATACGGCCAATGGAAAGACACTGTGGCACGCGGGTTCAGGAGGAAACATCGGCAGCTCACCGATCACCTACATGCTCGACGGCCAGCAATATCTCCTGACCAGCGGCGGCGGGGTGCTGTTCGCCTGGAAACTTCCCGGCGTAGGTCATTACTGAGCGGAATTTCACCAACGCGGATGCTGGTTCCCTGCAAATCTTACAGCTCTCGATTGGGCCAGCCGAGCGGCAGTTCCCTCAATGATCGCGCCCTTTCCTAATGTGTCTGTGGACCGACGAATTGATACCCAGCTTCCGGGAATGGACTTGACTCAGTTTTGAGCAGTTCGCTCTTGCCTCGAAGCGTTTGGTCAAAGAATGCCAAGGCGAATTGACGAACAATCAAGAGTTCCCGCCTCGCGGGAATCGCTCCTTCGCCCGACAGAGCTTTGAATGGAGAGACGAGCACTTTATCGGTGAAGCTTAAGTGTGTGCTCCCGTGCAAGAAAACGCGAGAGCCGCCAAACTTCTGGAGCATTGCTCTGTCGCTGTCATCGAGTGCAGCATTGACACCTTGAAAGTTGTTGAATCGGCTTCGCTCCTCGGCCGTAGCAGGCGGGGCAACATCCTCGGTCATGAACATGAAGGGCTTGGAAAGACCTGTCAGCCGTACTTCACCCCAAAGCGATCCGTCGATGTCCAGGGCGGCACGGATGCGGGGATCGTCGTGGCACACCTGCGCTGCTACCGCTCCGCCAAACGAGTGACCAAAGGCGCCAACATTGTTTGTATCTAGGTGGCCGTGGAAAGGGCTATCCGGATCGGTGTTCATTTTTTCGAGTTGGTTGAGTACGAAGATGGTGTCGGCTGCCTGGGTCACCAATTCTCTTGCAGCAGCAGCCTCGATCGTCTCCAGGCTGTTTGTGCTGAAATCCATTTCCGGAGACGGCGCGAAATGGATCACACGTCCGTCGGGAAAACCCACCGGCTCGGAATTGTAAGGATGATCGATCCCGACAACCACATATCCATGGCTTGCCAGGTCCTCGACGAGGTAAGTGTTCTGGGTTCGACGGCCGTTCCAGGCAGGACTAAAGAGGAGAACCGGAAAGATACCGCTCGCGAGTACCGGAGCGTTCCACCGGGAGTGAGTCGGCAGCACACTTTGGTAGGACGAAATGAACGTAGTCTCGGCGCGCCTGCGGTACGGGGCATACGGATTGCGTCCCGAGCCAGCGGGATACCAGATCTGAATCATCAGCTCGCGCTTGCGGCTGTTGTCATGCTTTTCCACACGGCTGGTATCCACCAAATAGATCACGCGGGTGCCGATAGCGTCGGGTCCAGTCGGCCGCGGGAGACGAAACATGGGGAGTGCTGTCGAAAAACACACCGCAGCGAGTGCCAATACGATGATGGCCCACGCACCCACATTCGCCATCACGCCGGTCGACTTTTCTGTGATCACAAGAATCGCGAATATACCTGCTCCGAGATAGGCAGGTACCATCTGCCAGTGTGCACCCTCGAGAGCGAGATGTAAGAGCAGGACGATCAACGTCAATCCCAGCACCAGCACCGCTCTTTTTCGGTTTCGACTCATCAGGCTCCAAAGAGCGAAGATGAGGAGCAGAGCGACGATGGCAAGTTCGAGAGCACGCATAGGCATCAAGCTTTCCGATTGAAGAATGGCAGCATGCAGATCCATATCTCTAACCTGCGGCCCATCCAGACATTCTTGTCTATGAGCCGACGCGACAGAGATGGAATCCAATTTGTCCATGATCACACATGCGAGTTTTGGGGAGAACGCACGATCCGAAGCATGATGGAATAATTACGGCCGTCCTGGCCAGGATCACGAAATGATCGCCTTTTCCCCATCGTGCCGAACCCAAGATTGGGAAGGATGCGTGAGACCGTAATGACATGTGTCACCTTCGATTGGTGACAGACCCCACTGCCACCGAACTCGCTATGGAGCGATGCTGTTTCTTGTAAAGGAGACATCATGTCCGCATCGACACTTGCTTCGGGATTTCACGTCGAGCCTCTTACAGTTCCCTTCCCGGCAGGCTCGCACGCTGGCAGCGCCATTGCGCGTTTGCACTCGGCCACCAAGCGTTATGGCCAGATTACGGCGCTCGACCGGCTGACGCTGAATCTGTATCCAGGCGAAGTGGTCGCGCTGCTGGGGCCGAACGGTGCGGGAAAAACGACTGCGGTTCGGTTGCTGCTGGGGTTGATCGCGCCAACCTCTGGTAGCGTGCGGGTGATGGGGCGTGACCCTCGGGACGCCTCCGCCCGCACCAGCATTGGGGCGATGCTGCAGGTGACGCGGGTTCCGGAAACACTGCGCGTTCGTGAGCATATCGATCTCTTCCGAAGCTACTATCCCAATCCTCTTCCGGCGGCGGTAATCGTTCGTATCGCACGCCTGGAAGACCTGGAGAATCGCTTCTTCGGCAAACTTTCCGGCGGACAAAAGCAGCGCGTGTTGTTTGCACTGGCGCTGGCAGGCAATCCCGACCTGATTTTTCTCGATGAGCCAACGGTGGGTATGGACATCGAGTCGCGGCGCGGACTGTGGGACCAGGTGCGATCTCTGTCAGCGCAGGGGAAGACGGTTCTGCTCACGACGCATTATCTGGAAGAAGCGGATATGCTGGCCAGCCGCGTCGTTGTGATCAACAAAGGCAAGGTAATGGCCGAGGGCACTCCCGCACAGATCAAGCATCAGGTCGGCGGCCGGCGCATCCGGTGCATCACACAGCTTGAAGAATCGTTTCTGCTTACACTGCCTTCCGTTGTCAGCGTTAAGCGCGATCGCGAGGCTGTGATTGTCACGACGAGCGAAGCGGAGAGGGTCGTTCGGGAAATGCTGCGAAACGATATAACGCTCTACGGCCTGGAGATTTCAGCACCCGGACTGGAAGATGCGTTTCTGGCGCTCACGGGGTCTGATGCGCCAGATTCTGAGAACACCACTCATTGAATTTGTAACTTCATCAGTTACAGGAGACATACATGGCTACCGCAGTTATCGCCGCGCGTCCGCAATCCTTGGGTTTTCGCTACTACATACACGTTCTTAGGCAGGAGATCCGCTACGAATTTCTGAAAATGCTGCGGATGCGCGTATTTTCGCTCTCCGTCGTCGGCTTCCCGGTCATGTTTTACCTGCTGTTTGGCGTGGCCAATCGCCACACCGAGTTTGCCCGTTATCTGCTGGCCAGCTATAGCTGCTTTGGAATGGTGGGAGCGTCGCTCTTCGGTTTAGGGGCGGGGATCGCTGGAGAACGGGTACAGGGATGGCTCGAATTGAAACAGGCTAGCCCCATGCCGAGGCTGGCATATCTGGTGGCAAAGACCGTGTCGTGCGCGGGCTTCGCGATGCTTATTGTTGCGTTGCTCATAACGATCGGCCTGACGCTGGGTGGCGTAACCATGAGCGTTGCAGAAGGCGCGAAGCTGATCGGAATCACTTTGGCCGGCGCGATTCCCTTCGCCAGCATGGGTCTACTGCTTGCGCTGCTGATGCCGGCTAACGCAGCTCCGGGGGTCATCAATCTGATTTATCTGCCCATGTCGTTCTGCTCCGGACTCTGGATGCCGCTCAGCATGCTGCCACACTGGATGCAGAAGATTGCGCCGGCTCTCCCGACTTATCACTATGCCCAGCTCGCGCTGAATATCTTTGGTTACGCGCGGAGCGGCACAGGTATGCTAGCGCACTGGGAGGCTCTGTTAGGCTTTACTTGCCTGATGCTGGGCGCTGCCTGGCTCATCTTTACCCGGAGTGAGGCGAAGGCGTGAGCAAAGAGAACCATGACGAGCGTCTGACGTTCAATCCCCTGGAATGCAGCGGGGAGCGCCCCGGCCACATGCTCCGTAACAAGCTGTCGAAAAAGGTAGGGCCCGTGCGAGGCAAGCGCAGCGACCTCTGGGACTTTATCTGGCTGGTCTACTCGGTGTTTTTCTTCATCGAGCCGATCAGCCGGCATGACCGGAATTTCTGGCTTCGCTTCGGCATTGTCTATGCCATTTTTCTGGCGATCTACACGGGCATGGTCTTCGCCAAGAATCGCAGGACAAACTACCTGCTGCTGGGGATGCTTGGCCTGCTGGCTGCGTGCTACGTTCCGCTGGACCAGGGCTCGATTGGAATGTTCGTCTATGTGACGGCCTTCATTCCGTTCGTCACCGAATCGCTGGCCATCTGCCTGGGCACGGTTGTGGCGGTCTGCGCAACTATCGCAATCGAAGGCTTTATCTTTCACATGAGCCCGTGGGCCTGGGGCTTCGGGGCATTCTTTGCGCTTGTGGTCGGCGTTACGAACCTGTTCACCGCGCAGCGGATACGAGCGCACTCGAAACTGCAGCTAGCACACGAAGAGATTGAACAGCTTGCCAAGCTGGCCGAACGCGAACGCATAGCTCGCGATCTGCACGACGTGCTGGGCCACACGCTTTCGGTGATCGTGCTGAAATCGGAACTTGCCGGGCGGCTGTTTGTGCGCGATCCGGAGCGGGCGGCTGCCGAGATTGCCGATGTGGAGAAGATCTCGCGCAAGGCCCTCGGCGAAGTGCGCGAGGCCATCCGCGGGTATCGCGCGGAGGGGCTGGCGGCCGAGATCACGCGCGCTCGCAACGTTCTGGATGCGGCGGACGTGACGCTGGTGTGCGAGGAGCAGCCTCCGGCGTTGAAGCCCGCGGAAGAAACGGTCGTGTCACTGGTACTACGCGAGGCGGTGACGAACATTGTCCGTCATGCGCAGGCGAGCCATTGCCGGATGCGCTTCTCCACTCAGGATGGAAATACGTGTTTCATCGTTGAAGACGACGGGCGCGGCGGGGTTCGGGAAGATGGCAGCGGAGTTCGAGGCATGCGCGAGCGGGTAGAGGCGCTCGGCGGGCGTTTCACAATTGGAGCCAGCGTAAGTGGGAAATCCGGCACGCTGGTGAGAATAGAACTGCCCGCGAACAATGTGGATCGGGAACCGGAAACTGCCGAGCTTCCGATGAAATCAACCCCATGAGTCAATCCATCCGCGTAATTGTTGCCGAAGACCAGGCGATGGTGCTAGGTGCGCTGGCCGCGCTGCTGGAGACCGAGCCGGACATCACTGTCTGCGCCCGCTCCGCCAATGGGCGGGAGGCGCTTTCCGCGGTAGCAAAGCTCAAGCCCGATGTGCTGGTGACCGACATCGAGATGCCGGAGATGACGGGACTGACTCTGGCCGCCGAGGTACGCGAGCGGTATCCGCAGACGCGGGTAATGATCCTGACGACCTTTGCACGGCCCGGCTATCTGCGCCGTGCTCTCGATGCCGGCGCGAAAGGCTACCTGCTGAAGGATCGTCCGGCAGCAGAGCTCGCCGAAGCGGTACGGCGGGTGCATCGCGGGTTGCGCGTGGTCGATCCCGACCTTGCAGCGGAGGCGTGGGATAGCGGAGCCGATCCGCTGACAGAACGCGAGCGGCAGATATTGTGGCGCGCCGGCGAGGGCAAATCGAGCCTGGAGATTGCTGAGGAACTGCACTTGTCCGAGGGTACAGTGCGGAATTATCTGTCGGAGGCAATCAGCAAGCTGGATGCCTCCAATCGAATTGACGCCGCACGGATTGCGCGGGCGAAGGGGTGGCTGTAGGCAATCTCGCCGATGAACTTCAGCTTGATTCTCCGGTAAAGGGGTTGGTCTGATTCGGCTTCGCCGCAGTAGGATCAGAGCCCTTTGCGCGCGAGAGCAGGCTGCTCGTTGGTCTTTCCAGTCGCCTGCGCCCCATCGACGTTGTAGACCCGGTTGGGATCGCCAGGCAGCATATTATGCTCGGCCAACGCGATGCGGATGCGCCGCTGCGTCTCTCGCAGGGCGGCCCACTGCTGGTTTGCCTTCGTCTTGAGCTGCACTGGATAGATCACCTGTGAACCCTTGATGGAGTCAACGCCAAGCAGCGTCGGGTCTTCCAGAAAGGCATCCTTGTAGGCGGGGTCCTTGCGCACGCTCATGGCGACTTCCTTGAGAAGAGCCATCACCTGATCGGGATCGGCGGAGAAGTCGACGGAAACGTTGATCGTGGCCACCGAAAAATCCCGCGTCAGATTGGCCACTGTCGTTATCTGGGAATTGGGAATGATGTAGAGGGTTCCATCTCCATCGCGCACCTGCGTTTTGCGCAGAGACATTGTTTCGACCGTGCCGCCCAGCCCCGCCAGCCGAACGACATCGCCGACATTGTATTGGTCTTCGACAAGGATCAGGATGCCGTTAAGGCAGTCCTTTACGATGGTTTGCGCAGCCAGGCCAAGGGCCACCCCCGCCACCCCCGCGCTGGCCAGCAGAGGCTCAAGTTTGAAGCCCAGCAAGGGCAGTATCTCCAGTGCGGCGATGAATCCGATAATGCCGATTCCCGTTGCGCGGATCACCGAAGTGAGTGTCCGCACCTGTGCCAGATGACCGGTGCCGCTGGAGCGATGCTCGGCCACCTTGACGATGCGTCCAGTTGTGAGCTTGAGGACGCGGGTCAGCAGCCATGCTCCGATGAGTATGACCAGAATTTTGGGGAGGGCGATGTGCAGAAATTCCTGCAGGTCGGCCAGCCACTTGGCGCCCAGGTCGTGGAAAAATTCACCTGGTCCAAACCAAGCCAAAGTAAGCAATTCTTTTCCCGTTGAAAGTATCATCCGTTCCTATAATGTCTCAAGACCAACTCCGATTGGAGCCCCATGCGATTCTTTGATGCGATTCCGCGCTGGGCCGCGATTCTGCTCGTGTCGGCAAGCCTGCATGCAGTCCACGCCCAGGTGTTGCAGCCTCAACAACCTCAGCAGCGGCCCCCGGGCCTGCCGGGATCAGCACCCAATCCTGCGAGCGACGAGGACAATCCCGTGGCCCGGCAGATGAGCATCCAGCAGGCGAACAAACGGAACAATCAGCGCCAGCAGCAGATTGTCGACGATACAACCAAGCTGCTCGAGCTGGCGCAGCAACTCAAGGACGAGGTGGACAAGAGCACCAAGAATACGCTCTCTTTGTCTGTCGTCAAGAAGGCGGACGAGATCGAGAAGCTGGCTAAAGCGGTCAAAGAAAAGATGCGCGAGGGACAATAGACTGCTACTTGGGAGGGGGTACCCCCTCCCCCCGACTACTAACCGGATGGCGGCCCCCTAACTGCAAGTATTTCATCTGATGGAGCATATTTTCCGGCTCAAGACGGTTCTGATTGAGATGAAATGACTTAACGTACATGACAGAGAAAGCACGACTTACGGGTTTCCTCATGGGTATTACCCGGCGCGCTTTCTTCAAGTAATTCAAAGCAAATAATTTAGTTTTCGAGTCCCCTTTCAGATGATTGATTCAAACGGGTTTGATCCCTAAATTTGATCCATACATTCAAAAAGAGGAAAGGCCCGCTTGCTGACGGCAAGCGGGCCTTTTCTGTCTCTATTTCTATTATACGGAGCTGGGGGAAATAGTCGGCCAAGAAATTAAAGGTCAACTTCGAGTAGCCCGGACCACACTCGGAACTCGGCTCAGGGTCAATGATCGCAACTCAATGAGCGCTTGGCTGTAGGCGGCAGTTGAGAATTGTAGTTACTGTAAAGGCCTTTGCAGGCAGTTCGAGGATTACTTCCGAGTTGCCGGTCATTCGAGAGTAATCCAATCACGCATACTTCAGTCGGAAAGCCCCACGTTTCAAATGTTAACTGATAGGTACTGACGGGGACACATGCCCTTATCAATGACACGAACCTGAGTACTCACTTGCCGCTTCGCACCGACCTTTCACGCGCAGACACCTTCTTGTTTGCCCTCTTTTTCGTGGGTTTGATTCGGAGTGCATCTATGGGCTTCCGACGTGTAGAAACGGCCATCAACCACGCCTCAAACCCAAATTCGAGCCCGCTTGCCGGTTTGATCCCGCCTAACACCTGAGCGGCTTCTAGCGTCGCGGCTCCATGTAGGAACGCCCAAAGCGCGACGGATGCCCGCGCAGCTCGGTCGGACCCGGCAATTCGTTGCACCTGCTCGACAGTGAACGTCCAGAGGCTTTGGTGGGAGGTCGCATCGTGCCCTGGCGCGTGGAGACTCATCATCGTCTCGTAGAGGTGACGATTGTCCCTTGCGAACTTGATGTAAGCAGATGACATCTTGCGGATTG